>JASFOZ010000018.1:0-20370 GCA_050116255.1 Desulfarculaceae bacterium | reverse complement strand
CGGAAAGGGAATCGGCGTACCTCAAGACTCGGCCAAGTCGATGATGTGGTTGTCCAAATCGGCTGAGCAAGGCTATGTTGAGGCGCAGATTATGTTGGGATCTGCATACGTCGTGGGCGGACAATCCTTGCCGCGAGACTATAAGAAAGCGGCGTCTTGGTTCAAAAAAGCAGCAATGCAAAATAGCGCAACGGCTCAATACCACTTAGGCGTCATGAATCAAGCCGGTCTGGGGGTGCCTAAAGATTATAAAAAGGCCTTTGAATGGTTCAGTAAATCTGCTGAAAAGGGATATGCCGAAGCGCAAATCGCCCTTGGGAATTTGTGCTTATCGGGCCGTGGAGTGCCGCAAGACAATGAAAAAGCAGTGGAATGGTTCCGTAAAGCAGCCGAGCAGGGAAATGCCGAAGGACTATTCAAGTTGGCCATATTGTATGCTCAGGGTAAGGGAGTACCCAAAGACCAAAAAAAATCTATAGATTTTTATAAAAAATCCGCTGAAAAAGGATATGCCAAGGCGCAGTTCGAATTGGGCAGAATATATTTTACCGGCGCCGGCGTCCCCAAAGACACCAAGCAAGGGATGCTTTTTTGCAGCAAGGCCGCTGAACAGGGATTGGTCCAGGCGCAGTATATTCTGGGCTTGATCTACTACAATGGAGACGGTGTTCCCAAGGACAAGGTGCAAGGATTTAAGTGGATCAGATTAGCCGCAAATGCCGGATTCATGCATGCGGTGGGCGTGATTCCCCAGGTCCTCAAGAATATGACTCCAGCTCAAAAGGATGAGGCCGAACGTCTGGCCAAAGAATGGAAGCCCGCCTCAGAGCGGCAAAAAGGCAAGTAGCCGCTAATGGGGCCGGCTGCCGGGTGTTGTTGTCAAAGACGTTGTTTGTCCAATCGCGGTGAACAAAGCCAATTAAGATGTTATATGACAACGTTCCAGTAAAGATGCAGCTATTTCCAAAGGATCGAATGATAAATTAAGTGGTTGGTTCAACGAGGTTGGCCTTGGTTAATCAGCGCATCTTTTTTCCGCATGTCCGGCCACAGGCCCTCTTATTTCAAGAGCCACTGATGCACAACGGCCGCGGCCAGCCACACCCCAAAGCTGGAGGCCAGCACCAGAGGAAGTGAAAAACCCCTCTTAAAACAAAACAGGGCCACCAGAAAAAAAAGGATGCTGGGCAAAATCCCCCAGAGGGCCCCCTTGGCAAAGGTCTGCATTATCCCGGGGTCGCCCCTGTTCTCCAGAAACATCAGACCAGGACCAAGGCCCCGGTCAAGGGCATGACCCCGAGCAAACCGGCGGTGGAGGGAAATCTCTTGCCCACGGCAGTGGCGGCCAATATGATCCCCACGCTGAGTAAGACCTTTATCAAAATCTGCATGACTTTTCTTCTTCACTAAAGATGGCGGTAGCCGATCGCCATTCCACCCGCAGTATCGATTCCCACTCCCACGAAAAGCAGTTCGCCGTCTCTTTTATAAGAAAGGTCATATATGGAGCCGTTCTTTTCTATCTCAAGGTCAAAGGTCCCGGCCTCGCTGCCGTCGGAGCGCAGATAGGTCACGGTATATTTGCCCGGAAAACCATGGGACGCGTCGCCTTTGGCCAGGCCGGTCCCGATCTCCTTCTTA
Organism: Desulfarculaceae bacterium; assembly: GCA_050116255.1. GTDB lineage: Bacteria > Desulfobacterota > Desulfarculia > Desulfarculales > Desulfarculaceae > JASFOZ01. The sequence goes on along the minus strand of JASFOZ010000018.1, from coordinate 18,729 downwards.
TCCAGGCGGGTGCTGTACCAAATGGCATTTATGGCGTTGCCGCCAGGACTTATGCGGTAATAGCCCACGCCGATGTCCATCACTTTGCACCTCCATCATGGCTGAATGTCCCTAACCGGGCTGAAGTCGACCTGAAAACACCCATGCTTATGCTTTAATAAGCTGCTTTATTTCTCTTAATTCCTTTCTGATTTTTTTCCCTTCAACATTGTTTTTATGCGCCAACATGATCAGCTTGACTGAAACCAGAAAAACGCCCATCTCCAGCAACAAATCATGGGTAAAGCCTTTTACAAACAAAGCCACCGTGAAAACGATGAATGTGATGACAATGACGACTATCGAACCAATATCAAAATGATCTTTCATAACCCATTCTCCTGAATATCAATGAATATATAAGTGACGCCTTGGGTATGGAAAGCGGCCCCTCCCTTATGTTGCTGCATATTTGTTGCGCTCAGATGTCTTTGCCGGATCAATCCGGTGCCTTTTGGGCAAGGGCCTTGCCATATTGTGGCAGAAAAACCGGCCTGGGCTCAAGTTATGGTTATTGTGGAAAAGGGGGCTCAGGGGCGGAAGAGCGGTCTCTTTCCTATAGGCTATTGATACCAAAAAATGCCCTTAAAACACCTTTTTGGGGTGAATGGGCGTTGATTTTGGCAGTAAAATCCCGGACCTAACGTCCCGGCACCACCATGACCGGCAGATTGGAATTTTTAACCACCTTTTCGGTCACTGACCCGAAAAAGCGGCGGTGCATCTCGGTCTGACCCCGGCCCTGGGTGGCCATGATAATCAGGTCAACGCCCTCTTTGTCAGCCAATTTAAGTATTTCCGAGGCAGGATCGCCTGCGGCCAGATGATGAAAATAGGCCGGGCAGCCGTCCAACTCACTCTGGCAGACCTTTTCCATCTTCTGCTTGGCCCGGGCCATCTCCTTGGCTTGCAGGGCCTTTAGGTGCTCGGGGTCGGCATCGCCGTAGAGATGATCAAAGCGGGACAGGTCTTCGGCAACATAGGCCAGGTGCACCTGGGCCTGGAACTTCTGGCTGACAGCGTTCACATAGGCAAGGGCCGTGTTGGAGTTATGAGAAAGGTCGGTGGGCCAAAGTATTTTTTTGACTTCCATTTTTCTCCCCTCTGTAACCAGGGCATAACAAAACTTATTATATTAATAGTAAGAACGGAAAAGCACATCAGCAAGCCGCAGTCAGGGGGCAAAGGCAGGCAATTCCCTGGGAAAGGTCTTTTTTGGGCTCTAGCCCTTGACTTGGGCCGGGCTCAACTCCATCTTTAGGACGTATAGGATTGAATGGAGCAGCAGAATGCGGATCGATATGGACAACGACGCCCGCCAATGGATCGCAGAGCGAGGGGGTAAAATTACCATCCAGCCTCTCCGGCCAGCGGTGGGTTGAGGCGGGGGTACTCCGGCGCAGGTGGCGCTGGGCCCTCCGGAAGAGCGGCGAAGGCCAGCCTATATCCTTGAAGAAGTGGACGGCGTGAAGGTTTATTTTCCCAGGGGCCTGATACTGCAAGGGCCCGGTATGCGCATAAAACTGGGGGGATTTTGGAAGTTACGCTGGTTAAAGGTGGACGGCATCGCCATGGCGGCGGCGGCCTGCGCCTATTGACCTTGAGCCAGATAGACATTATGGTATCCAGATAATGAGGCCTAAGGAGTAAGAGCAAGACCGCTCGGCCTGAACTTTAGTCAGTAATACGGGGAGATTATAAATATGGATCGCGTTAGAACATACCCTAGCGGCCCGGCGACCGCTGACCGCACTATGGCGGTGGTCAATGCCTTTATGCGGCGGGTTTATAACTGGATGGCCGGCGGCCTGGCCCTGAGCGCGGTGGTGGCTTGGGTGGTCATGAACAGCCCCAGCATCCTGGGCATGTTCATCACTCCCCAGGGGCCGACCATGCTTTTCTGGGGGGCGATAATCGCTGAGCTGGGCATGGTCTTTGCCATCAGCGCCGGTATCAAGCGGTTCGCCGTGGGCACCGCCGCAGGCCTGTTTTTGATCTACTCCGGGCTGAACGGCATCACTCTGGCCCCTCTCCTGCTCATCTACACCGGGGCCAGTGTCTTCAAGGCCTTTGCCATCACCGCCGGCACCTTTGCCGTCACCAGCATCTGGGCCTCCACCACCAAAAAGGACCTCTCCGGCTGGGGCTCTTTCCTTTTCATGGGCCTGATCGGCATCATCATCGCCTCAGTGGTGAACATGTTCCTGGGTTCGGCCATGATCGACTGGATCGTGAGCATAGTGGGCGTGGGCATCTTCGTGGGCCTGACCGCCTATGACACCCAGATGCTGCGGACCATGGTCCTGGAGGCAGCCAACGAGGTGACTGTGGCCAAGATGGCCATCTTCGGAGCCTTGAAGCTCTATCTGGATTTCATAAACCTGTTTATTCTGCTCCTGCGCTTCTTCGGCGAACGGCGTTAAGCTTTCGCGAAAAACTCGCCTGATATTTAGGGGGCGGGCCTTTTCAGGTCCGCCCATTTATATTTCCCGAACCCACCTTGACAGGCCGGAGTCTGGCCCATAAAATCCTCAAAACGCAATTGCTTCGCTAACTTCAATTTTTGAGGAGTATCCTATGATTGAGGTACGCTTTCATGGCCGGGGCGGTCAAGGGGCCGTGACCTCCTGCGAGCTGGTGGCCCAGGCGGCCATAGCCGAAGGCAAGTTTGCTCAGGCCTTTCCTTCATTCGGGCCGGAACGCCGTGGAGCCCCTTTACAGGCGTTTCTGCGTATATCCGATCAACCCATCCGCCTGCGCGAAAAAATCTATAAACCTGACGTGGTGGTGGTGCTGGACCCCGCCCTGGTGGCCACCGGTAATGTCAAAGACGGGCTGAAGGACGGGGGAGTCCTGGTGGTAAACAGCTCTAAATCCATCGATGCGGTCAAGGGCGAGTGCGGATTCAAGGGCCGCACCGCAGTGGTGGACGCCACCAAGATCGCCGAGGAGGAGATGGGGGTCCCCATCACCAACACCACCATGCTGGGCGCCCTGCTCAAGGCTCAAGAGGTGGTGGCCAAGGAATCACTGAAAGAGCCCCTGCAGCACCGTTTCGGGCGCATCGCCGAAAAAAACCTGAAATCCCTGGAACGGGCCTTTAACGAGACCCAAATCGAGGAGTAGATCATGGCCGACGAAGGCATGCAATCTTGGAAGAGCCTGGCCCTGGGCTGTGCCATGACCACACCGGGAAACTCCAAGCAGTTCAACACCGGTGATTGGCGCAGCCGCCGCCGCCCGGTCACAGACCGGGAAACCTGTATCAAGTGCGGCGCCTGTTATATCTTGTGCCCTGACATGTGCTACAGCCCTGACCCTGAGGCTGAAGGCTATTACAATTGGGATGGATTCTATTGCAAGGGCTGCGGCATCTGCATCGCGGAATGCCCCAAAGACGCCATCTCCTGGGAAGAGGAGAAAGAGGAGGATAAGTATGGCCCGGCGTGTGGGACTTGAGGTTTCGCTGGCCTGTAGCGAGGCCGTAAAATTAGCTAACGTGGATGTAATCGCCGCCTACCCCATCACTCCGCAGACCCATATTGTGGAGCATTTGAGTGAGCTGGTGGCTGACGGCGACCTGGACGCGGAGTTCGTGCCTGTGGAGAGCGAGCACACCGCCATGAGCGCCTGTGTGGGGTCCTCCGCCGCCGGAGCCCGCACCTTCACCAGCACCGCCGCCCAGGGGCTGGCCCTGATGCACGAGATCCTGTTCATCGCCCCGGCCCTGCGCCTGCCCATTGTCATGGCCGTGGCCAACCGCTCCTTGAGCGGCCCCATCAGCATCTGGAACGACCACAGCGACATCATGGCCGAACGGGATGTGGGCTGGATTCAGACCTTTGCCGAGAACGGCCAGGAGGTGCTGGACCTGACCCTGCACGCCTTCAAGGTGGCGGAAGACCCCCGGGTGATCCTGCCTGTGGCCGTGAACATGGACGGTTTCACCCTGACCCACGTCATCGAGCCCATAGAGATGCCTGACCAGGCCGAGGTGGACGCCTATCTGCCGCCCTTTGTGCCCCAACAGCGCCTGGACATAGCCAACCCCATCAGCATGGGCCTGGTGGGCGTGCCCGAGATCTACACCGAGGCGCGCAAGGCCATAACCGTGGCCCTGGAAGACTCCTATGAGGTCATCAAGGAGCATTGGGACGGGTTCGCCAAGCAGTTCGGCCGCCAATACCGTCCCATTGAAACCTATAAGACAGAGGACGCCGAGACCATCTTGGTGACCATGGGTTCCACCGGCGAGACCTGCATGACCGCGGTGGACGAGATGCGCGAGGCCGGCCAAAAGGTGGGCCAGATCCGTATCCGTTTATGGCGGCCCTTCCCCTGCCAGGATTTTCTGGATGCGGTAAAGGGCGCCAAATGCCTGGCCGTAATGGACCGGGCCCTGCAGCCGGGCAGCGATTCCGGTCCGGTGGGGACCGAACTCAAGGCCCTGCTCTACAGCCGGGGCCTTAATCTGCATGTCAGCAATTTCGTAGCCGGCCTGAGCGGGCGGGACGTCACCAGGGACAACTTCAAGATGATGGCTGAAAAGGCCGCCCAGGCCCAGGCCGCAGGCTCACCCATGACCTGCGAGATGGTGGGAGTGAAAGAATGAATATAGCTACCGCCGCACTGGAAAATTTCCAGAAGATTACCCCAAAAAAGATTCCCGCCGTGGAGCCCTTTTCCAAGGGCCACCGCGCCTGTCAAGGCTGCGGGGAGGTGTTGGCCCTGCGCCTGGCCGCCAAGGCCGTGGGCAGCAACCTAATTGCGGTCAGCGCCACCGGCTGTATGGAGATCATATCCTCTCCCTATCCCCAGACCGCCTGGGAGGTGCCCTGGATCCACGTGGCCTTTGAGAACGCCGCCGCCGTGGCCAGCGGCGTCGAGGCCGGACGCAAGGCCCTTATACGCAAAGGCCGCATCAAAGACGACGGCGCCAAGGTGGTGGCCTTTGCCGGAGACGGCGGCACCGCCGACATCGGTATCCAGGCCTTGTCCGGGGCCTTGGAGCGGGGTCATGACTTCACCTATATCTGTCTGGACAACGAGGCCTACATGAATACGGGCATCCAGCGTTCCAGCGCCACCCCCTTCGGAGCCATGACCACCACCAGCCCTCCGGGCAAAAAATCCAAGGGCCAGTACACCTGGAAGAAAAATATGCCCATGATCGCCGCGGCCCATAACGTGCCCTACGTGGCCACGGCCAGCCCGGCTTGGCATATCGATCTCATGAACAAGGTCAAGAAGGCGGTGACCGTACCCGGGCCCGCCTATGTGCACATCTTCTCGCCCTGCCCCACCGGTTGGCGCTGCGGCCCGGAGATGTCCATTGAAACCGCCCGCATGGTGGTTCAATCCAAGGTCTTCCCCTTGTACGAGGTGATAGACGGGCGTTTCGTGCTTTCCCGGGATATCAAAAAACCCATCCCGGTTGCGGACTATTTGAAGACCCAGCGCCGCTTCCGCCACCTCTCGGAAGAGGATATGAAATATATCCAAGAGCGGGTGGATGCGGATTGGGACAGATTAAAGGCCTTGGTAAAGGCCACCAACCCAGAGGCTGAGTAAGAACAATATACTGAGCCGATGGCGAACTTGACAGGTAATTGAGGTCCTAAAACCGTTGGTTTTAAGACTCTTGACTAGCGGGCTGAGGCAAGGCTAAAGTGATGTGGTTTTTTTACATCGCTTTACTTAATTTTTTTAGCAAAAAAGAGGTTTTTGGAAAATATCCTGGATTGCATTGAGGGTAAAATGTGGTATCATACTTTTACGCCTGCCAGTGCGCGCTAAATCTCAAAACGCCCCCCACCCCCGCGCGCCGTCGTTTCTCGCCATGGCTGCTTGATTCGGCGGCGTGCGGGGATTCTTAATTTCAAGCCCTTTTAAATAAAAAATTATTCAGCGGATTTCACCGGCTCCGCCCGGCAACAGCGCCTGGCATTCCATGGATTGAAACGGCCTTTTTTTCCGGGGAAATATGCCCGCTTACCCGGGCCGGCGGCAATGCGCTTCCGGACCACAGCCAGCTATATTCATACGAATTAATACACTTCGTTAAGTAGGGCTAACCTGTTTAGGCTGGGGTCTTTTTTCTCTGGCCCTTTATTTCGGACCAAGAACGGATTTTGGCGATCTCTTGAGGGGGAATACACAAAAATTCCAGGAACTCCTGATGTTTTTCCGGATCGCGGCGCTCGAACTCCACATGCCAGTTCCTCATATCCGCTTCGCTGAATCCCGAGGCGGCCAGGATATTACTCCAGGTTTTTTTATTCATCACCCCCACTTTGCTGAGGTCAGGCGGATTTTTAAGCAGGGCGATTATGACTCGCTGCTGCTCACGCAGGCGCATAATCTCCTGATTAAGCTCAAGCAAACGCCCCTCCAAGGCCCTGTGTATCTGGTGCTCCTTGGCCTCCAGCACCTTTTTTATGTCCTGGAGCTTTAGTCCGGCGGAGCGGTATAGGCAGATCTTCTCCAGGCGCCGGGCGGCGGCCTGGGAGTATAAGCGGTAGTTGCCCGGGGTGCGGGCGGACGAGTCAAGCAAACCGATTGACTCGTAGTAAAGCAAGGTGCTCCGGCTAAGGTTGAACTTCCCCGCCAGCCTGCTGATGGTGTACATGTCTCGGCTCCCCTGGGGGATGGTCACATTTGGGGGGCATATGGCTGGTTTCGGCCCTTGTCAAGGCAGCGTACGCGCCCACAGAGTTCAAGCCTTGACCAGGGCCGAAAGCAGCCGGCACTCAATTACCGTGATTCTTTATAAGAAATGTTACCTGGAAAATCAGACGCCGCCTCCCTGGCCTTATTTTAATCCAGCTTCAGCATCTCGCCGGTTCGGCAAAAGTGCTGTAAGGATTTTTCCACCATTGACATCATCTTTTCAAAGAGGCCGTCAACCTTATTAATGATGTAATCATTGCCCGCCTGGGACAAACCGGTGTATGTGCGGGACCAGGTCAGGGTGGTCTGGGAATCCTGCTCCTTTAAGGTTATCTCCAGCATATCCACCATGAACCCGGGATATACAATCACAAATTCAATGAGATTATTCTCCGGCTCATGGCGGCTGACCACCCATATCGCCTGGCCGCCCCTTTGGGGGAAATCGGTCAGGAAAACGCAGCCCTTTTCCGCCACCCCGCTTTGGGAATAAATCATCTTTGCGGCCCATACCTGCACCCACTCATGCTCCACACCGGGCATAGCAGAGGAAACACCTCCACAGCCGGAGTTGAAACATTGAAGCTATACTTTTTAAATTTACGCATTGCATTAAAATCGCTCATCATAACACCTTTCTTTTTTAGCCTTCACAGCATCCACGCCCTTGGGTTCAGGCACTAGTAGGCTGCTTTTCAACAATCTGCTAGACCCTGAACTATGAAGCTATAGTCAGGTCAACATGTTTTTAGAGCAAAGGCCTGCGACACATCGGGAGACTGGGCTGCACATGCAACCCGTCTCCGGCAAGAAGGTGTAAGGGCGGTTATTTAAAGTCCGCGATTCTCAGGTTGGAGAAGATATGGTCCCGGGCCTGGATGGTCTTTAAAAAGCCGCGCTCCCCCTGGTCCAACTCCTGGTTTTCGGCCAGCTTTTTGGCCATGTAGACCAGGCGTCTGAAGGCGGACACATGCTCGGAAAAGCGCATCTCAGCATAGTCCCGGGCCGACCAGGTGCTGATCAAAAACTGCCAGTCACTGGCCTGGAGCAGGAGCAGCTCGCGGGCGGCCTGTTCCACCACCTGCCCCAGCTCACTGCCGTCATCCCGGGGCAGGTCCCTGAGTTCGGCGAAGGCGGCCTCGCAATCATACACATAGTGCCAGGTCCATTCGGTGTCTTGGTTCAGCCAGATCCAATGAAAGCCCCCCTGGCCCCAGGAGCCTTCAGGCAGGCTCACCACATTGCGGGGCGGCACCTGGGCCATACGATTGCCGCAGGACATGAGGTCCACCTGGGGGTCATCGGCCAGGCGGGTCAGGACCTTCTCCAGAAAACGGGGGCCCTCGAACCACCAGTGACCGAAGAGCTCGGTGTCAAAGGGTGCGGTGATATGTCCGCGCAGGCCGGTCTTTTCCTGGTGTTCAGCCAAACGGGACTTGACCAGGCTGCAAAAATGATCGGCGTTCTCATTAAGCCGCCCCTCCACCTTTTCCGGCTGGTAGGGCTCCTTTTCCGCCAGATCGCTCTTGGTCCGGGTCACCCGCCAAAACTTGAGCCCGCCGGGGAAGTGCTTTTTATGAAAGTCCAGATACCAGCCGTCCCCGGGAAAGCCCACATCCGCCGACCACACGGTAAGGGCGGTGTCCGGGTCCCGGGTGAAAATGGCGGCCACCTCCTCCTGGTCCGGCCGGGAGGCCACCCAATAGCTCTCCAAGGTGGTGCGTTCTTCATCTTCGGGCCGGATCTTGGCCCCGGCCTCGTACTGGGCCCAAAGCCGGCGAAGGGCGTCAAAGCGGTCCAAATAGGTGCCGATGGCCTCACCCCCCTTGAGCAGGTGGCTGTCGGTGATGAAGTACTGGATGCCGTACTGGTACAGGATCTCCTCCACTCCGGCGCGGAGGGAGGCCTTGCCCTTTCCCACCGGCGGGGTCCATTCATAGGCCGGGCGGTAGGCGCACTCAGGCAGCCAGATGCCCAGGGGCTTGCGGCCGAAGTGCTGCTCATAGGTCTCGATCCCCTGGGCCACCTGGAAACGGATGGAGGCGTCCTGGGAAAGCAGGGGAAAATAACCATGGGTGGCGCCGCAGGTGATAATCTCCAGGTTCCCCTGGTCCTGCAGCTCCCTAAAGGCCCCTATTATGTCGCGGCCGATCTCGTCATTATAAAAAGCGCTGAGATCGGCGTACTGCTCCAGCCAAAACCCGGCCAGGTCCGCCATGGCCGGCTGTCCCTGATCGCTGAACTCCTGGCGGTTCTGCTCGGCGAACAAACGGCGGTTTTTCAGATACACGCGAAACTCCCGGGCAAAGTCAGGGTCAGCAAGCTGCTCCGCCAGGACCGGGGTAATGCCCAGGGTGACCTGCGGGTTTTTTCCGGCTGCAGCCAATGAGCGGAACACCTTGAGCAGAGGCAGATAACAGCCTAAAGCAGCCTCGTGTATCCAGTCCATGCCATGGGGCCACTGGCCGTGGTTGAGCACATAGGGCAGATGGCTATGGAGCACAAAGGTAAAGCTTCCCAAACTAGAAGGCATGGTCACCCCTCAACCTATTTTCTTTTAATACCGGCCCTGGATTCATGAACCAGGGACAAGGCCTTTTTCCCAAAAGAATATATTCTACCTGATATGTTGCCCAGGGTCTGGCCCAACTCCGGAATGCTTAGCTTTCGGTTGATGATATAGGGAAGCTCATCACAATGGGGTTGATATAAATTATCCTGTCTTTATAAGCCTTGGCCGTAATTTCGGTTTATATGCATCTTTACGCCCTGACTAGTAATAAGTCACCCTTTCTATCCTACCGCCTTTGGCCTTGTAACGGTAAAAAAGTGCCAGGCCAAACAACATGGCGCCCACCAATAAACCACCCACGGCCCAAAAAAGCCACGCCTGCCCTCGGAGCACAAGCAAGCGGCAGCCGGTCAACATAACGTATGCGCAGTAACCGGCCAGCAGAAAATACAGCAGGAAAAACACGGAGCTATAACCGGTTTTCCTGGTTTTGGTTTTGGTTGGTTTATAGTCCGGCCCATGGATGATCTTGTCCCGGACTCCGCTGAAGACCACACCGCAATGCGGACACCTATCCATCTGGGTGGACATACGCTGGTGGCAGTTGGAGCATTCGTAGCCCACATGCTGCATTGAATATTTTTCGCGTGGTTTGGTGGTCTTGGTAATGGTCACCGCATCGTTTTCAATATAGAGATACAGGGCCCGTCCCAACCACCTGGGGAAAAGCAAAAACACCACTCCGGCGGCATAGAGCATGTATTGGAGGCCCCAAACCGCGCTGATACTGAAACCGGCTTCTCCGCCCCCAATCACCTCTTGCCTTCCGTTGGCCCAGGCCGCCATGCACACCGCCAAAACCAAACCCGCCAGCAATAGGGCCATGGCCGCGGGCCATGGATATTTGTGTGCGTGCAGCTGCCCGTAGCCCACCAGGAACATGATCAGGCCCAAGGTGGTCAGGGCGATAGGCATGAACAGACCCTTTTTTGCCGCCTTTGCCGACTGCGCCGAGATCGGCTCCATTTCAGCGTGAATGTAATAAGTATCCTTGCGTTTATCCGCCCTGGGCTCCATCAGCGCCGACGGTTTGTAACCATCCATACGCAATTGCACGAACTTGGCGTTTTCCAGTTTCCGCCGGTCGGAATCACTGGTGACCTTTATGGGGGCCTCGTCAATTTCCAGATCAACCATGTCTGTGGGGCCGGAACCATAATACAACCGCGCCCCGGGTGGGTTGGAGCTGATCCGATAATGCCCCACAGGTCCGATGGTTTTATCCAGCATCCGCATTGCGGCGGCAATGGCCTTCACAGGCGGCCCTTTGCCCGCCAGGGTGTTGGACTCCTTGACAAGCAAATTCATGATCTTCTGGGCATCCACAGAGGGCTGCTTGGCCCTGCTGTAGAATATTTTCTCCGGATTATCGGCGCAATGAACGGCCACAATGGTGTCCTTGCCTATGGACATAACCTTCAGCAGGGCATTGAAATTAACGAGCGCCAAATGTGCGCAATCAACGCCGTAGTTGGTGGGCAGCAGGATCAACTTGATGTTGGCTGTCTTGGCCTTGTTTAATTTATTCAGGGTGTTCACCACATACGTCGTCGCTTGGGGATCTCGCTCGTGGTTCAGATCCACCAGCGGGCTTTGGCGCAACCCCAGAAACACACCCTCCAAAACCTCCAAGGCCCTTGAAAGGCCCTGCACAGGTCGTCCTTTCTGAATAAAGGGAACGGCCTCGGTCTTAAAAACACCCCTGATAAATGGAGGGCCGACCTCCTCATCATCTATTTCTTTGGAGAAAACACTTAAGTCCTCACTGACGGCGACGCCGATCGCCGCAGGACGGTTCACGCCGCATACAACCACCACCGCCTTATCCGGATCCTTAAAACGATCGCGCCATTTCTCCAGAAATTGTTCGGCCAGCCGGCCTGAATTGTTTTTTTCAAATGAATGCACCAGCAGAAAACGTATGTCCATCACATCGGCTTTTCTCAGCCTTTTGGTTTGGGCGTTTAGTTGATCCTTTTCTCGGTCGTCAACTGTGCCTGTCAGATCCGTGACCATGCCGTTAGGGCTGGGCATGGTTCCTCTGACCAAAGCCCAACTGCCCCCTACATTGAAAAAGCTCAAACTGATCAGGAATATTACAGTCTTAAAGGCGATCCGATTGAAAATCATCATCATGAATCCGATCTCGACAACTGCTCCCCTGTCGGTTGATTATGCTGATATTGGATTCCTACACGTAAAACAGAACCGGTCATTTGGAAGAGAGTGGAAGTTTCGACCCCCCATTTTCAGTGCATACTAACCCCCTAAAATTATCTCAGTCAATCTTCAATTGGTTCCAGGTCAGCCTGTATTGATCATTGACCGGTTGTGATGCGCCAATGGGAATAAAGATGCTACCTGCACCCACCATCTGCGGCCGCTTTAGGAAATCATCAGTATGCTATCTTGGGCCTGAAGCCTTTTCTCTACGATATTGCCGTATAATTCATGTTTCACCATACCAACTTTTGTCATTTCTGGGGGATTCCGGCTTGTGCCCGCCGTCATACCCAGCATATTATGGGATTATAACTGTGCCCCGTTTTTCTTTTTTACAAGGAGGCTAATAATGAGTAATTTCGTGAGCCGGATCTTCGACATGAGTTTTAAGGAGTTCATTACTCCGAGCATCATCAAGGTGGTTTTCTGGATTGCGGTCATACTCATCGCCCTGGGCGTGTTGGTGAACATCGTAACCGGGTTTATAGCCGGGTTCGGTTCCGGTCTCATAGCCTTGGTTATAGGCCTCCTGGTGGGAGCACTCCTGGTAATCCTGGCCAGGATCTATTTGGAGCTGATCATGGTTTTGTTCCGCATAGTGGGCCTGCTGGAAGGGATGGCCAAGGCCAAGGGGGTGGAGGTGGCTCCCCCGATGCCGGAGCCGCCGGCGGCGCCATAGGCCCGGCCTGAAGTCAATATGGGCGCCCGTGCCTGCGGGCGCCCTCATTACTAATCCACATATATACTGTGCCCAAAAGCCGGGCCCCAAGCGGCGGTTTGAACATGTCCGGATTTCCTGAACCCCATCTATACCGGAGAGCCGCCCAGCGGCTGCGGCGCTGGCAAAAGGCCTGCGTTATCTGCCCCCGGGGCTGCCGGGTGGACCGTCTGCAGGGGGAGCGGGGGTTTTGCCGGGCCGGGACCAAGGCCGCGGTGAATGTGGCCCAGCTCCATTTCGGCGAGGAGCCCCCCATATCCGGCCACCGGGGATCAGGCACGGTCTTTTTTGCGGGATGCACCATGGCCTGCCGCTTCTGCCAGAACTATCAGATCAGCCAGGAAGGCTGGGGCGAGGAGTTGGACGCCGAGGACCTGGCCCTGGTGTTTTTGAAGCTCCAGCTAAGCAAGGCCCATAACCTCAATCTGGTCACCCCCACCCCCCATTTGCCAGTCATCTTGGATGCCCTGGCCATTGCCCGGGAGAACGGCTGCACCCTGCCTGTGGTCTACAACACCTCCGGCTATGAGAGGGCCGCCACCATCCGCCGGCTGGCCGGATTGATCGAGATCTACATGCCTGACTACAAATATTTCGACAACCAGGCGGCTGAGCAGCTCTCCCAGGCACCCAACTATGTGGAGCACTGCCGGGCCGCCCTGGCCGAGATGTTCGCCCAGGTGGGCGGGCTCAAGCTGGACCAGGACGGTGTGGCCATCAGCGGGGTCTTGGTGCGCCATCTGATTCTGCCCCACCGGCTCTCCCAGACCCCGGAGGTGCTGAAAGACCTGGCCGCCCTGGGAGGATCAGAGGTATGGATCAGCCTCATGGCCCAGTATCATCCCATGTACAAGGCCTGCGAAACCCCGGGTCTGGAACGCCGCCTCACCGCCGCAGAGCTGCAGGAGGCCCACCAGGCCCTGGATGAGGCGGGCATTGAGCACGGCTTTGTGCAGGGCCTGGCCTCGTCCAACGGGGAGTTCCTGCCCGGATTCAACCTTTAAGCAGGCCGGGCCCGGATTTGACCCGGCTAAATACAAAATCCCCTTTAATTGCTTGGTAAAAATGACAGGTAATTAAATAAACCCTGGCAGATGCGGAAAAAATCTTCTTGCCAAGCCCGCCCTGGGGGCATTATTTTGATAAACAATCAGTTTGATAGACTATTTGGCCGGAAAGAAACGCAAGCATAAACAAGTGCCCACAAACGCCTGCACCTTTGAACGCCCTGATGCCTGTTCCCCCGTGGCCGGCACCTGCCTTTTTTCCAATGTCCGCCCCCCAAAGATCCATACGCCTTCAGGGCGGATCAAGGTAGAATTTTAGGTAATAGGGATAATGGGCTGTCTGGAACCAGGCTGTTTTGGGCAAGGCGAGGTTAATTGAACCCAGAACCTCAGGTGATCCTCAAGGTGGAAGGTCTTAAGACCTACTTCCACACCTTCTCCGGCGTGGCCAAGGCCGTGGACGACGTGTCCTTTCACCTGCTCAAGGGCGAGACCCTGGGCCTGGTGGGGGAGTCGGGCTGCGGCAAGAGCGTAACCGCCCAGTCCATCATGCGCCTGATCCCGGAGCCGCCCGGCCGCATCCAAGGCGGCCGCATTGATTTCGACGGGCTGGACCTTCTGAAGCTGCCGCCGGTGAAGATGCGGAACATCCGGGGCAACCGCATATCCATGATCTTCCAGGAGCCCATGACCTCCCTCAACCCGGTGTTCACCGTGGGCGACCAGATCTCCGAGATGTTCATCCTGCACCAGGGCCTGAGCAAGCGCCGGGCCTGGGAGCGGGCAATCCAGATGCTGGAGCTGGTGCAGATTCCGGCCGCCAAAAACCGGGTAAAGGAGTACCCCCACCAGCTCTCCGGCGGCATGCGCCAGAGGGCCATGATCGCCATGGCCCTGGCCTGCGACCCTGAGATACTTATCGCCGACGAGCCCACCACCGCCCTGGATGTGACCATCCAGGCCCAGATCATGGACCTGATGCTCAGGCTCAAGGAGGAGTTCGGGGCCGCCATAATGATGATCACCCATGATCTGGGGGTCATCGCCGAGATCGCCCAGAGGGTGGTGGTCATGTATGCGGGCAAGGTGGTGGAGCAGGCCTCCACCAGGGAGGTGTTCAAGCAGGCGGCCCACCCCTACACCCAGGGCCTCTTGAAATCCATCCCCAAGCTGGGAGAGAGGGCCTCAGGCGGCCGCAGGCGGCTGCAGGAGATTGCGGGGGTGGTGCCCAGTCTCTACGGCCTGCCCCCCGGTTGCAGCTTTTTTCCCCGCTGCCCCCAGGCCAAGGGGGTCTGCCAGGAGCATGTGCCCCCGCTCTTTGAAACCAGATCAGGGCACCTGGTGCGTTGCTGGCTTTACGGGAGTAATTAGGAGTACGTCTTGGAACCCCTGCTCACGGCCACAGATTTGAAGGTCCACTTCCCCATTAAGAAGGGCCTTTTTTCCCATACCGTGGGATATGTGTATGCCGTGGACGGGGTGTCGGTGCATCTGCAGCGGGGGGAAACCCTGGGCCTGGTGGGTGAGTCGGGCTGCGGCAAGACCACCGCCGGCCTGGCCATCCTGCACCTGATCAAGCCCACCCAGGGCACTGTGGTCTACGCAGGCCGGGACATCTCCCAGATGAGCAAGAAACAGCGGCGCGGCCTGGCCCGGGAGATGCAGATCATCTTCCAAGACCCCTACTCTTCTTTAAACCCGCGCATGACCGTGAACCAGATCCTGGCCAACCCCATGGACATCCACGGCCTTTACAAAGGAAGTCAGCGCGCCGAACGCATCGCCTATCTCCTGGAAAAGGTGGGCCTCTCCCCGGAGCAGGGCAAGCGCTATCCCCATGAGTTCAGCGGCGGCCAGCGCCAGCGGGTGGGGGTGGCCCGGGCCTTGGCCCTGGACCCTGACCTGATCATAGGCGACGAGCCGGTCTCCGCCCTGGACGTGTCCATCCAGGCCCAGATCATCAACCTGCTCATGGACCTGCAGGAGGAGTTCGGCCTTTCCTACATAATAATCTCGCATGACCTGGCGGTGGTGGAGCATATCTGCGACCGGGTGGCGGTGATGTACCTGGGCAAGGTGGTGGAGACGGCGCCCCACGGCGGTCTCTACACTGACCCCAAACACCCCTATACCCAGGCCCTACTCTCCGCAGTGCCGGTGCCTGATCCTGACCGCCAGCGCCAGCGGACCATACTCCAGGGGGATGTGCCCAGCCCCATTGATCCCCCCCCGGGATGCCATTTCCATCCCCGCTGCAATAGACGCATGGATATCTGCTCTCGGGAGGCACCGCCTGACATCGAGTTGGGCAAGGACCACTGGGTGAGGTGTTTTTTGTATACCTGATTGAAGTTCCGCCCCGGCCCGGGACCCGCCTAAGGGCCTGAGGGGCCGGGAACGGTGACCCAAATATGGGTGTTAATCGAACAAAAGGAGGGAGATTACCATGAAAAAGGCCTTGATAATTTTAACCTCGTTACTTTTGTTGGGCGCCATGGCCGGACTCACCGGCCAGGCAATGGCCGCCTCCAAGCTGGTGGTGGTCACCGACACTCCGCCCCGGACCATGGACCCCCATGGCTCGGATGCAGACTCCAATCTTTCCTACATGTCCAACTTCTTTGACGGGTTGCTGCAAAGAGTGGGGGCCTCGGGCAAGCTGGCCCCGGCCCTGGCCGTGAAATACGAGCGCCTGGACCTGCTCTCCTGGAAATTTTATCTGCGCAAGGGCGTCAAGTTTCACAACGGCAACCCATTCAACGCCGCTGACGTCAAGTACACCTTTGAGCGCATGGGCAATCCCAAGGTCTCCGAGTTCGTGAACATCGGCAAAAACATCGACAAGATTGATGTCATCGACGACTACACGGTGGTGATCAAGACCAAGACCGCCACCCCCTGGTTTGACCAAACCCTTTTCATCTACTTCATCATGGACAAGGAATCCACCGAGTCCCGCTCCCAGGGCGAAGTGGGCACCAAGCCCATCGGCACCGGCGCCTATAAGCTAAAGGAATGGGTCAAAGGCTCATACGTCAAGCTGGAGGCCAACCCCGACTACTGGGGCGGCGCTCCGCCCATCAAGGAGATAGAGTCCCGGCCCATCACCGAGTCATCCACCCGCTTTGCCGCCTTGGTCTCGGGCCAGGCTGATCTGCTCTGGGGCGTGCCTGTGGAGCTTTATGACAAGGTGGCCAAAAACCCCAAGGTGGAGGTGGTCTCCCGCCCGGCCCGGCGCTGCATCTTCCTGGCCCTGGGCAACAAACCCGGCACTCCCTTTGCCGACATCAGGGTGCGCAAGGCCGTGGCCATGGCCATTAACGAGGACGAGATCGTGGCCAAGGTGATGCGGGGCCAGGCCAGCAAGTCGGCCCAGATTCCGGACCCGCCCACCACCGGCTACAACCCCAAGATCAAGCGTATCGAGTACAACCTGGCTGAGGCCAAAAAGCTGATGAAGGCGGCCGGCCTGGAAAAAGGCTTTGACATCACCCTGTCCGGCCCCACTGACCGCTATGTGCAGGACGAGCAGATCTGCGAGGCCGTGGTCAAGTACTTGGCCAAGATCAACATCCGGGCCAAGCTGGACGTAAAGCCCAAGTCCATCTTCTTCCCCGATGTGGTGGCGGGTAAGTACCCCTTCTACCTGATCGGCTGGTTTGACAGCTCCTCAGACATGGGCCGCACCTACTCCAAGCTTCTGCACACCTATGACAAGGAAAAGGGTTACGGCGGCTACAACGGCACCCGCTTCAGTGACCCTGAGATAGATAAGGTAGTTGAAGACAACGTCAGTATCGTGGATCTTGCCAAGCGCAAAAAGGTATTGCAGGATCTGAACCGCAAGGCCATGGAAGACAAGGTGGCGGTCATACCCCTGCACTACCAAGTGGATGTCTATGCCAAGCAAAAAGGCAAGGGCATCAAGTTCATCCCCCGTCCTGACCGCTGGATGGTGGCTAAGGAGATCTCCTTCACCAAGTAAACTTAAGTATCAGGAAAGCGGAGGCCGCCGCCCGGCGGTCTCCGCATAGGCGGATTATGGCGGTATACATTACCAAACGCCTGCTGCAAGGGGTGATCGTCCTACTGGCGGTCTCCTTTATCTGCTTTATCATCTTCCGCTACTCCGGCGACCCGGTTATCACCCTGGCCGGTAAGTACGCCACCCCGGCCCAGATGGAGGAGGTCCGCAAGCTGCTTGGTCTGGACCGGCCCTTTTACGTGCAGTACACCCGCTTTGTCACCAACGCCCTGCAGGGCAACTTCGGCATCTCCTATGTGAGCAAGGTCCCCGCCCTGGGCTTGATCCTGGAACGGGTGCCCGCCACCCTGGAGCTGGCCAGCGCGGCCATTGTTTTCGCCTTTTTGTCAGGGGTGGGCCTGGGGGTGGCGGTCTCCCTGCGGCCCCACGCCGCCTCCAGCCGTTTTATCATGGCCGGCTCCTTGGGGGGCATATCCATACCCACCTTCTTGATCGGCATCCTCTTAATCATGATATTCGCGGTATGGCTGGAGATCCTGCCCCCCTTCGGCCGGGGGGATACGGTCACGGTGGGGGTATGGCGCACCGGGCTATTGACCTACAGCGGGCTGACCCACTTGATCCTGCCCGCCCTGACCCTGGGCATGTTCCAACTGGCCATGCTGCTCAGGCTCACCCGGGCGGGTATGCGCGAAGTCCTGGCCGAGGAGTACATCAAGACCGCCTGGGCCAAGGGCCTGCCCCCCCGCAAGGTGATCCTCAAACATGCCCTTAGAAACGTGCTGATTCCGGTGGTCACCATGACCGGCCTTCAGTTCGGCGAGCTTATCGCCTTTTCCATCGTCACCGAGACCATCTTCCAGTGGCCGGGCATGGGCAATCTGCTCCTGCATTCCATCTACGAGTCTGATCAGCCGGTGATCGTGACCTACATCATGCTGGCCGCCTTGATCATACTGAGCATAAATATCGTGGTGGATATTCTTTACGCATTTTTAAACCCCAAGATCAGGTATGAGTAACCAGTTTTTCAAATCCCGCCTCTGGCACAGCTACCGCCGCGATCCCTCGGCCATCGCGGGCAGCTTCATTCTGGCCGTGTTCATCGCGGCCGCCATCCTGGCCCCCTGGCTGGCGCCCCAGGACCCCTATGATCTCCAGAAGGTGAGCCTGGAGCATTTTCTCAAGCCGCCGGTGTGGATGCAGGGGGGGCAGATGCCCTTTTTACTGGGCACCGATGACCAGGGCCGGGACATCCTCAGCACCATCCTCTACGGCTGCCGCACCTCCTTGATGGTGGGTTTCGGGGTGCTGCTTCTGGCGGGCAGCTTCGGGGTCACCCTGGGCATGCTGGCCGCCTATTACGGGGGCCTGCTGGACTCGCTCATCATGCGCCTGGCTGACACCTTCTTCGCCTTTTCCACCACCCTGATGGCCTTTTTACTCCTGGGCGTGCTGGGCCAGCGGGGAGTGCTGGTGGTGGTGCTGGCCATCTGCTTCGCCGACTGGGTGCGCT
>JASFOZ010000017.1:0-20387 GCA_050116255.1 Desulfarculaceae bacterium | reverse complement strand
TATCCCAGATCGAAAACGACAAGGCCTCCCCTTCCATAGCGGTCCTGAAACGCATCGCCCAGGTTTTGGGTGTGCGCATCGTGGATTTTTTTATGGATGATCTGGACGACGATTCGGTGGTGCGCGGTCCCGAGCAATGGCTTAGGGTCAGCCTGCCGGGCTGGAAGGCGAACATAAGGCAACTGGTGCGGGGCTCGAATTCCCGAAAAATGCAGCCCTTTTACACGGTGATCGAGCCTGGGGGGGGCGCCGCTGATCCCTACACCCACCAAGGCGATGAGTTCGGCCTGGTGCTGGAAGGCGAGCTGACCCTTAAGGTCGGTTCCCAGACCTACCAGGTGCCTGCGGGGCATTCCTTTTACTATTCATCAATACAGCCCCATTCCTGGGTGAACACGGGCGAGGTCCTCTGCAAGGTGGTCTGGGTGGTCTCTCCGCCGACCTGGTAATCCGGTCAACCCTATCCTTGTATCAACTTGGCGACAATTGCATTAGCTTTGGCAAAATCCGCTAGTGTGCGCTAGGCTGGAATAAGTGAAGATGTGGACCTATAAACCACACCGGGTCAGGTGTTGGGACATGGGTAAAACCGCTTCTGGCATATGCAAAACCGGCGGCCGCCGGGCATGGTTCCAGCCTGTCTGGGAATTATTCAATTATAATTCATAAGGGAGATTAAATGTTTACCCTTAAAGTAAACGGTAAGAGCCACAAGGTTGACAACTCCCCGGAAACGCCTCTTTTGTGGGTCCTGCGCGATGACTTGGGATTCACCAGCGTGAAATACGGTTGCGGCGCCGGTGAATGCGGTTCATGCACAGTGCTGATCGATGGCAAGGCCGAACGCTCCTGCACCATACCGGCTGAGGAAGCCCAGGGAAAGGAGATCACCACCATAGAGGGATTGCCCGAGGATCACCCCATCAAGCAAACCTGGATTTCGGAACAAGTGCCGCAATGTGGATATTGCCAGCCGGGCATGATGTTGCAGGCGGTGTCGGTCATCACCAGCAATCCAGGCGCGACCAGGCAGGAGCTTGCCCAAGGCATGGATGACGTGATGTGCCGCTGCGGCACCCACCAAAGGGTGATGAAGGCCATGGAACTGAGCGCGGCCAAGATGAAGGGCTAGGGAGGTGAGCAATGGATAAGCAGGTATCCCGCAGGAGCTTTTTAAAGGGTGCAGGCCTGATCATCGCCACCGCCGCCACCCCGGCCGGAATCCAGCTTATGAACCTGTCGCAAGGTTTGGCCGCGGGCGTCAATTTCAAACCCCATGCCTTTTTGCAGATCGCCCCTGATGAGACCGTGACCGTCTGGATGGGACAGACCGAGTTGGGCCAAGGCACCCATACCGGCCTGCCCATGGTTTTGGCCGACGAGGTGGGGGTGGACTGGCAAAAGGTGCGGGTCAAGATGGCCCTGGCTGCGGAACCCTTTAAAGACCCTCACTGGAATGCGCAAGTTACAGGCGGCAGCACCAGCATCAGGCACCGCTGGAAGCTGCTTCGCGAAGTGGGCGCAGCGGCCCGGGAGATGCTGACCGAGGCGGCGGCCAAGGAGTGGGGCGTCAAGGCAAGTGAATGCAAGGCCGAAGGCGGCAAGGTGATTCACAAGAGCGGCAAGAGCCTGAGCTTTGGCAAGCTTTGCGGCAAGGCCGCATCCTTGCCGGTTCCCAAAAAACCCATTCCCAAGCCGCCCAGCGAATACAAGATCATAGGCACCAGCCCAATGCGGGTGGATATTCCCGAAAAGGTGGCGGGCAAGACCGTGTTCGGATTCGACTTCAAGCTGCCAAACATGCTGGTGGCCACGGTTTCCCGCCCTCCGGCCTATGGGGCCAAGCCCGAGTCCTTTGACAAAGAGGCGGCCATGGCCATCAAGGGCGTGGTCGCGGTGGTGCCGGTGGAGGACAGGGTGGCGGTATGCGCCCAAAACACCTGGGCCGCCATGCAGGGCAAGGAGGCCCTTAACATCAAATGGTCCCAGGGCGACCATCCCGATCTGAATAATGAAGCCCTGGACAAGTGGTACCGGGATTACCTGGCCAAACCCGGCGCCCCGGCCCATCCCAAGGGCGACGCCAAGGCCGCCTTGGCCAAGGCAAAGACCAAGCTCGAGGCTCTCTACAAGCTGCCCTATCTGGCCCACGCAACCCTGGAGCCCATTAACTGCACCGCCTTTGTGGAAAAGAACCGCTGCCGGGTATGGGCCCCCACCCAGGGACAGACCACGGTGCAGATAGTGGCGGGCAAGATTACCCAGCAGCCCCCTGAAAAGATCGAGGTCATGACCCCCTATGTGGGCGGCGGTTTTGGCCGCAAAAGTGAGATGGCGGTGGTTGTGGACGCGGTGGTCCTGTCCAAGATCATGAAGCGGCCGGTGAAGGTGGTCTGGACCCGGGAGGATGATTTCAAGAACGACTTCTACCGCCCGGGCTACCATAGCAGCATCCAGGCCGGCATGGATGGCGAGGGCCGGATTACCTCGTGGGTTCAAAAGGTGGCGTCGCCCTCCATCATGATGCGCCTGACGCCCCAGTATGTGAAGGACGGCATAGACCCCTGGTCCATAGAGGGGGCGGTTAATATGGAATACAACCTGCCCAACCGGCTGGTGGAGTACGTCATGGTCAAGCTGCCCATCCCGGTGGGCTTCTGGCGTTCGGTGGGCAATACCCTGAACCCCTTTGCCGTGGAGTGCTTCATGGATGAGCTGGCCCATGCGGCCGCTAAGGATCCGCTTGAGTTCCGCCTCAGCCACCTCAAGAAAGATCAGCGGGCCTACCGCATCCTGAAGCTCTTGGCTGAAAAATCCGGCTGGGGTAAAAAGCTGCCCAAAGGCCATGGCATGGGCGTGGCGGTGCGCACCTGCTTTGAATCCACGGTGGGGCATGTGGTGGAGGCCTCGGTGGACCGCTCCAGCGGCAAGGTGAAAGTGCACAAGATCACCGGCGCCATTGACTGCGGAACCGCGGTGTTCCCCGACGCCATTGTGGCCCAGATGGAAGGCGCTGCGGTCATGGGCTTAAGCGTGGCATTCAACGAGAAGATTGTCTTTGCTGACGGCGGAGTTGCCACCAATAACTATGATGACTATCCCTTGCTCACCATGACCGAGGTGCCGGAGATGGAGATGCATCCTGCTCCCAGCGGCGGTAAGGCCGGCGGCGTGGGCGAACCGCCGGTGGTCACCGTGCCTCCGGCCTTGTGCAATGCCGTTTTCGCCGCCACCGGAGTGCGGCTGCGAGAGCTGCCCATTGAGCCTGAGAAGCTTAAAAAAGCCTAGCCCCGATTGGGCTATAATAATGACCGATTTGTGGCGCCGGCGGATCGCCGTCGCCACAATGGTTATAATCTACCAATAGTTGCAACGCGGATCGCACAGAGGTGAGAGCTAAACGGTATTGCATTGCAGGAGGGTTTTTATGGTAATCCCCAAGAAATTCCCCATTGAAAGCGGTTGGCGCATTCTTCTGAAAGATCTTGGCATCAACCACATAAATGTCCTGCGAAAAGCCGGTTTGCCGGAAGACCTTTTTGCCAATGAAGATGCGGCCCTTTCCACCAAGGAGTACTTCGAGATGTGGCGGGCCCTGGAGGAGGAGTCAGGGGATCCTTTTTTGCCTTTGAAGATTGCCACGCACAAATCGGTGGAGGCTTTCGCCCCACCGGTGTTCGCAGCCCTTTGCAGCCCGGACCTGAACACCGCCCTGGTCCGCCTGTCGCTCTACAAAAGACTGGTCTGCCCCCTGGCCCTGCTGGTCAGCCAAGGTGAAGAGTCAACCCGCCTGGAGGCCAAATGGCTGGATGCCACATATCAGCCGCCCGCCTCACTGGCGGCCATGGAATTGGTTTGGTTCGTGCAATTGGCCCGCATCGCCACCAGGGAAAGAATCGTACCGTTGAGGCTGACCTCGCCCCGGCGGGCCCTTTCAGCGGATGAATATACCCAATACTTTGGGGTGCCGGTGCGGCAAGACGCCGTGATCTCGGTCACTTTTTCGGCGGAGGACGCGGCCCGGCCTTTTCTGACGGCCAGCGAGAGCATGTGGCAGTTCTTTGAACCCTCACTCAGGAAGCGGCTATTTGAGCTCGATGCCCAGGCGACTGTTTCCGAGAAGGTGCGGGCCGCGCTTTTGGAGATGCTGCCCGGCGGCAACGCCTCCATGGGAGTGGTCTCATCCAAATTGGGGTTCAGCCCCAGGACCCTGCATAGGCGCCTCAGCCAAGAGGGCGTGAGCTTCCAGGTGGTGCTTAACCAGACCAGGGTGGAGTTGGCAAAACACTATCTGGGCAACTCGAACATGTCCGGGGCGGAGATCTCATTCCTGCTGGGTTATGAGGACCCCAACTCATTCTTCCGGGCGTTCCATCAATGGACCGGCCAAACCCCCGAACGGGCCAGAGAATTATTGCAGCAATAATAAGTAGGTATGATCAACCGTTCGGACGCATTCAAATAAATCAATAATGGATTTTTATACATCAAGCTCAAGGCCGAAAATATCCGGCGTCTCTACGACTGTTCATAATTCTGGGGAAAAACTGAAATCGCCGCCCGACTCAGATGCCTCATGCAGGATCCGGGTTTAAATTTGCTAGGGACGGTGAAGTGGATGCGGCTTAGTTAACCGAGGCCGGTATCTGTTGATCCAAGATCAGCTTGATAAGGGTGTCGCCGGTCCGTTGCAGCTGCCCGGTGTCCTTGGAGGCCTTGCAGATCACCAGCGCCCCTTCGATGGTGCACATGATGAGCTGGGCCGTCTCCTGGCATTCAAAATCAGGCCTGAGCCTTCCCTTGGCCTTGGCCTCTTGCAACAAACCGGCGATAAGCTCTCTCCAGACCTCGAAAAAGCGGGCGCTGCCCGCTGAGATCTCGCGGTTGTTGTCGCCCATCTCCAGGGCGAAGTTGCCGAACAGGCAGCCCCCTTTACCTTCCCGGTTCACGTGTAAGGAGATGATGCCGTTGAGCATAAGCTCCAATCGGCGCAGGGGGTCCGGCTCAGGGGACATGAGATTTTCCAAAAAGGGCACCCCCGTGGCCAGGGCGTGTTCCAACACCGCAATGGCCAACTCCTGCTTGTTTTGAAAATGAAAGTACAGGTTGCCCCGGTTCACCCCTGAGAGGCGGCAGACCTCGCCTATGCTGGTGTTGGTGTAGCCTTGGCTGTGGAACAGCTTTTTGGCCGCCTTGATAAGCTTTTGCCGGGTTAGGTCGCCCTTTTTGCCCAAATAAAGTCCCCTTCGCCCAAAAATAAATTGACCGGTCAGTTAATTTTATGCTACGGATAAAAGGGTGGGGCGTCAAGAAAAACTTCATTGAAGTTTTGGCTCTTACAAGACGGGTGGCGGTGGCCCGGTTTTTCTCGAATAGGTATAGGAGACGCCTGTGGAAATACTAAAGGATCTTTTTTTCATTGAGCGCGGCTACCTAAACGCCAACCACTTTGTCTTTTGTGATTCAGAGCCGGTTCTGATCGACACCGGCTATATCAGGGATTTTGACGAGACTAAGAGGTTGATTGAGGGCCTGGGCGTGGACCTGAAACAGACGCGCCGGATCATCTGCACCCACACCCACTGCGACCATATCGGCGGAAACAGCCGCATCCAGGAGCAGTCCGGGTGTGAAATAGCCCTGCATCAAATCGGCAAGCACTACATTGACAGGCAAGACGACTGGTCCACCTGGTGGCGCTATTACGGTCAGGAGGCCGAGTTCTTCAAATGCAGCATCGGCCTGGAGTCTGGCCATGAGGTACAAGTGGGTCCGCATAAGTTTGAGGTGATCCACACCCCGGGCCACGCCTCAGACGGCATGGTTTTATACAACCGCAAAGATAAGGTCCTCATCTCCTCGGACACGCTCTGGGAAAACGACCTGGCGGTGATAACCCCCAGGGTGGAGGGCAGCGCCGCGGTCTTTACCGCCCTGGAATCTTTACAGAAGTTGGAAGGGTTGCAGGTGGAGGCCGTGTATCCGGGGCATGGACGGCCCTTTACCGACATGGCCGCCGCCCTTAAGCACAGCCGCCGCAAGTATTTGAGCTATCTGCAGGAGCCCGCCCGGATGGCCGACGACCAGCTCAAAAGGATATTCGTATACACCCTGCTCATGTACCGCCGCTTGAGTGAAGATGAGCTCTTTATGCGCCTGATGGCCGTCCCCTGGTATCAGGAGACCGTGGACCTTTTTTTCAGCCGTGACTATGAGGGCAAGTATCGGCAGATAATCTCCGGACTCTTGGATAAGGGGGTTGTGCAAAACAGCCCCAAGGGCCTGACCCCTCTGGTCAAGGCATAGGCGGAAATGGCGTTACTGAAGCAGGGTTTGGGATGGATCACCAGGGCAGACTAAAAAAACTGCAACAGGTCATTAAGGAGCAAGGCTGGGAAGGGGTTATCCTCTTTTATTCCCGCGATATTTACTACTTCAGCGGAACCGCTCAGCCCGGCTATCTAATGGTGCGCCCGGATGATTTTCGGCTATTTGTGCGCAGCGGCCTGGAGTTCGCTTTGGCCCAGAGCAGTTTGCCCCCTGAAGGCATTGTGGCTGAGCGCAGCCTGGAAGCGGCCTGCGGGCAGATGTTCCCCGGAGAAGGCGGCGGCCAGGCCGTGGGCACGGAGCTTGACCTGCTCCCGGTCTCACAGGCCCGCTTTTTTGAAAAGGCCCTGGGAGCCAGGCAGCTTCAGGAATGCAGCCCGGCGCTGCTGAATCTGCGAATGGTCAAAGAGCCGGAGGAGATCGCCTGCCTAAAAGAAGCCGGGAGTGCGGCCCACGCCGGGCATTCGGCCGCCTTGGAAGCGCTAAAGCCCCGGGTCACGGAGCTGGAGTTGGCGGCGGCGGTGGAAAACGCCCAGCGCCTGGCCGGCCACGAAGGCATGTACTTTTTCCGCCCCCTTGACGTGGTGATGAGCCGGGGACCGCTTGCCTCCGGGCCCAACCTCTCCCGTATCAGCGGGGTGATCTTCAGCATCACCGGCACCGGACTCAGTGCGGCGGTGCCTGCCGGGCCCTCGCGCCGCGCCCTGGCGCCGGGGGATTTGGTACTGATCGACATACCTCCCTGCATCCGGGGCTATCACGCAGACCAGACCAGGATGTACTGCCTGGGGCAGCCCCCGGACCGGGTTGCGCTTGGGCATGAACGTCTTAGGGCCGTGGCTGACCGCCTGACCGCAGACCTGCGTCCGGGCATGACCGCCGGCGACGCCTATGAGATGGCCATAGACGAGGCCTCGGCCCGGGGCGTGCTCGATTCTTTTATGCGGTTTCCCACAGGCGTGAAGGCGCATTTTGTGGGGCACGGCATCGGCCTTGAGGTCAGCGAGCCCCCGCTTTTGGCAAAAGAGGGAAGGGAGGTCCTGCGCCAGGATATGGCGCTGGCTCTGGAGATGCACCTCATGTCAGAAGACGGCGTCACCCTGAAGCTGGAAGACACCGTGGTGCTGACAGATAACGGATGCCGGCTGCTTACGGTCAGCCCCCGTGAAATCGGCACCCCGGTCCCCTGAAAAGGCGCGGTTTGCTTATCAATTGGAGGGACGAAGAATAATAACAATCTGGTTTGGCAAGAAGTAAATACCTGCACATGAATAAACAGTAGACCGATTGGCACCGCCGTTATTGGAGATTATCAGGAGGGGAGCCATGGGCAAAAGGCGGGTAGCGCCCAAATTCGCAGGCAAGGCGGCCTATAAGCCCTCTGAGATAACCGGCTTCAAGAGGGAAGACCCCGGCCTTTGGCATATGCACAGGCTGGCCCAGGCCACTGCCAAGTACGCCATAGTGGCTGAGGTGGTAAGCGCCCGGCACTGCAACTCCGGGTACCGCCCTGGAGACAGGTTTGTGATGGATGTAGACGGGAACCTGTTGAGCCGGAGATGCCCCAAGAAGATGTGTGTTTATCTGTTGGCGCAGATGACGGCGCCGGTGGCCCTGATAAACGAGCGTCTAATTGAAGGACTCAGCCCCAATGAGCTTCATTTCATGGGTCAGTTTCATTGCCCTGACTCAGGGGCGGAATGCAGGGGCTACGGCCGGGTCATGGTGCGCATATCAGCCCTTCTCCGCGCTGAAGTTGCCGAATAGACAGGTGAGGACATAATAAAAGGAGAGCCAGTTATGGGAAAAAAAGAAGCCTTGCAGAGGTTTGCCGACAGGGTGGGCTACGCACCCTCTGAGGTCGCCCGTTTTGACAATGATGACCCCCGCATCAGGCACATGGAGCGCATAGCCCCGGCAGCGGCCAAGAACTCGATAATTGCCGAGGTGGTAAACGCCCGGCACTGCAACTCCGGCTACCGCCCGGGCGATAAGTTCGTCATGGATGTGGACGGGAACTTCATAAGCAAGCTCTGCCCCAAGAAAATGTGCGTATACCTGGTGGCTCAGATGATGGTGCCGGTGGCCCTGATAAACGAGCGCTTCAGCGAGGGGCTGGACCCCAATGAGTTTCACTTTATGCGTGAGGTTCATTGTCCTGACTCTGGGGTAAACTGCGGCGGCTATGGTGAGGTGATGGTGCGGATGTCAGTGCGCCCCCGCCAAGGGCAAGGCGGATAAAATCGGCCAAAAGATTTTGGCCGGCCCGGGTCCGGCTCTGGGATCAAACTCCGGTCTAAGGCCCCAGCCAGGGTCCCATCAGCAAAGCCGGGGCGGATTATTTACTCTTAGTGGTATTGCACCCGGGATGCGCCGGATGGAGGAGGTTCCTCAAACCCTGTCTTGCTATATGCCTGATATATACAGGGATTTCCTGCCTTGATCAACGAAAAGATCAATTGAGTTCTGGACTTTTCCGTTTGCAGACTGTAAATTTTCTTCTTGCCCCCCGCATAATATTCATTAACCCTGCCTCAGGAATTTACTAACTAATAATTTGCCCGGGGAGATCCTGGTGTCGCTTCGTTCAAAGATAATCGTGGTGGTATTCGTTATCGTCGCCGCATTTATATCCCTGCATTTCCTGGTTCGGCAGGTGGTGATATTGGAGAGCTTTGCCGAGCTGGAGAGGCACGAGGCTGAAAAAGACATGGAGCGCTGCCAGGAGGCCTTGAAGCAGGAAATAATCAGCCTAAGTACTTTATGTAAGGATTGGGCGGCCTGGGACGACACCTACGAGTTTGTGCAGGAGCCGTCCCAGGAGTTTCGCAGCTCCAATCTGATTAAAGACACCTTCTTTGATGCCCGACTCAACTTCATAGGCATTTACCGCAAAGACGGCCAAAAAGTCTGGGCCCAGGCCCGAATCCTGCCAGGGCTTAGGGTCCTGCAGGTCAAGGAATTTTCGCTCCCGAAATTGCCAATGCCACACCCTTTCTTAGCTCACAACAACCTGCGCAGCGAGGTCGGAGGGGTGTTGCTCACTGAACATGGCCCCATGATTGTGGTTTCCCGGCCCATAACCACCAGTGACAATAGAGGCCCCATAAGGGGTGCGATTATAATGGGCAGGTTTCTCACTGATGACTATGTAAAGAAAATAGCCAAACTGACCAGAGTGAACCTGAAAATATGGCCTTTGAACCTAAAAAATCTTCCGTCAAGCGAGCTAAAAGCAAACAATCAGTTGGCGCAAAGTGCTTCTTCCCGGGTGATTGAGACCTCTCCGGAATCCCTTATGGTTTATTCCACTTTTGCCGGGATTAAGGGCCAGCCGGCGCTGCTTTTACGCGCTGATGTACCCCGCGAGATAAGCCAACACGGCAAAAAAGCCGTAGGTTTTGCCATGCTTTCCCTGGGTGGTGTGGGAATCTTGATCTTGGCGGTTTTGGTGCTTCTCTTGCAGAGAATTGTAATCGGTCCGGTGGTGAAGTTGACCCGGCATGCCCGTGACATCAGAAAAAGCAACGATCTCAGCGCCCGCCTGAACATGAAACGGAGTGACGAATTGGGCCAGCTGGCCCTGGAGTTCGACAGCATGATCGCGCGTATGGCCGAAGACCGGGCTGAGCGCCGCAGGGTGGAAGCCGCCCTTAGAGAGAGCGAGGAAAAATTCCGCAGCATAAGCTCAAACGCCCAGGATGGAATCGTAATGATCGATCATCAAGGTAAAATCACCCTGTGGAACCAAGCCGCGGAAAAGATGTTCGGTTATCAAAGTAAAGATATCTTGGGTGAAGAATTCAAGTTGATATTTATCACTGAAGAAAATGATGAAGAGTTCTCTAAAATCATACCCAGATTCGGGCAGGAAGATGGGGACTATTCAAGCGGAGAAACATTTGAGCTGAAGGCAAAAAAACAAAAAGGCGAAGAGTTTCCCGTAGAGGTTTCTTTGTCATCCCTGCGGCTTCAAGACCAATGGTATACGGTCGGCTTGATACGCGATATTTCAGACCGCAAAAAGGCTGAAAATGACTTAAAAGAAAGCGAGGAACAGCTTAGACTCATCACTGATAATTTGCCGGTGCTGATAGCGCATCTGGATACGGAATTAAAATATCTTTTTAATAACAAGTACTATGAATATTGGTATGGATTTTCAAGGCCGGAGATCAAGGGAAGGAAGCTTAAGGACGTCATCGGTGAAGACAATTATCAAAAGCTCAAAGGGCCCTTAAGCGAGGCCTTGTCCGGAAAGGCGGTTGCCATAGAGGAATCCATGGTCGTTAAAAACGGGCAGGTGCGCCAGGTCAGTGCCACCATAATTCCCCATCGTGACCAAAGGGGCGTCTTAAAGGGGCTATTTACCTTGATCATGGACATTACTGACCGCAAAAGGGCTGAAGATGAAAGGATTTTCCGCGAAAAGCTTCAGACCGCCATTGAGACCGCCGGTGCGGTCTGCCATGAGCTCAACCAGCCCCTGCAGACCATGTTATCTAAAGCGGAGCTGATTCTGATGCGGCATCCTCAGGAGGAGCCGCTGCATGGGTACTTGGATACCTTCTTAAGGGAGAGTCAGAGGATGGCGGGGATCACCAGGCGCCTGCAAAGGATCACCAACTACAAAACCAAGCCCTATGTGGGAGAAGAAAAAATACTGGATTTGGAGAAATCCTCAAGCTAGTTTTTGGGGACAGTCAGGGATCAAAAGCCTTTCCCATATCCGTCGTTACAATCCCGTATACAGCTTCCAGCCTTGGCAGCCAAAGTTTGAGCCTCAAAGTCTATAACTTCTAAATAGCCCCATTTGGGCGAGCTTTTTGTAAACTGTTTTCCTGAGGACTCAAACATCTGTGGGGCTGTATATATCCCCTGCCGGTCAGGGGGTCTTCATCAGGCTGGATGCAGGCGGGCTAAGATTAAAAATCTCTTGACTGTTTAACCTGCATAAGTGTACTTCCATTAAAGAGCCAATCAACTTTGTCACAGCCTCCTAATACAATTTGAACAGGTCTGGTTAAGGGGTATTTAGCCGCTGAGCGGCCTAAAGGCACCTTGACTGTATCTGTGTGCCTGACCCCAATCGGCCAGCCTTGATGCCGGCCCCGGGACAAGGCAACAAACCTTAAGTCCACCCATAAATAAAGGAGAAATTTATGAGGCGTTTGGTTGTGTTGCTGCTGGCTGTAGGCCTTGTGTTTGGAGGCTTTGCCCTGGCGTCGGCCAAGACCTTAAAGTTGGCTCTGGACGCGGACCCGGTCTCCATGGACCCGCACGTGCAGCTCTCGGGGGGCATGCTTCAGTACTCCCACTGGGTGTTCGATCCCCTGGTACGCTGGAGCCGGGATATGAAGTTCGAGCCCCGGCTGGCCGTCAAGTGGGAACGCAAAAGCCCCACGGTGATGCGGTTTTTCCTGCGCAAGGGGGTCAAGTTTCACAGCGGTAATCCCTTCACCGCTGCGGACGTCACCTGGACCATGGAAAGGTTGAAAAAATCCTCGGAGTTCAAGGGCCTTTTCGAGCCCTTTGTGGGCGCCAAGGCGGTGGATGATCACACGGTTGATATTGAGACCAAAAAGCCGTACCCCCTGCTTTTGAATATGGCCACCTACATCTTCCCCATGGACCGTAAGTTCTACACCGGCAAGGATAAAAGCGGCAAACCCAAGGACGCCATCGTCAAGGTGGGGCCGTCCTTTGCCCGCGATCATGAGTCCGGCACCGGGCCCTTTTATGTGGCCTCCTACGAGCAGGGCGTGAAGATGGTCTACAAGCGTTTCAAGGACTACTGGGACAAGAAGTCGCCCGGCAATGTGACCGAGATGATCCTGACCCCGATCAAGGAAGACGCCACCCGGGTGGCGGCCCTGCTGGCCGGGGATGTGGATGTCATCCTGCCGGTGCCGCCCCAAGACTATGACCGCATTGACAAGAACGCCAAGTTGAACCTGGTCACCATGGCCGGTTCCCGCATAATCACGGTCCAGCTCAATCAGAGCCGCAAAAAGGAGTTCGCCGACAAGAAAGTGCGCCAGGCTATTGTTTACGCCGTGAACAACGTGGGCATCGCCAAGAAGATAATGAAGGCCAGGGCCACCGCAGCCGCCCAGATGGGCCCCAAGGGATTTTTGGGTTACCAGGAAGACCTAAAACCCCGCTTTGACCTTAAGAAAGCCAAGGCCTTGATGAAAGAGGCGGGTTATGCCAAGGGATTTTCCTGCACCATGATCGCGCCCAACAACCGTTATGTGAACGACGAAAAGATCGCCCAGGCCTTTGTTTCCATGGTCTCCAAGATCGGCATCAAGGTTGACCTAAAGACCATGCCCAAGGCCCAGTACTGGCCCCAGTTCCGCGACCGGGTGGCGGATATTCAGATGATCGGCTGGCACCCGGACACCGAGGATTCGGCCAATTATCACGAGTATCTGACCATGTGCCGCGATGAAAAGACCGGCCTGGGGGAATACAACAGCGGCGCCTACTGCAACAAGAAAGTAGACGATATGCTTTTGGCCGCCCAGAGCGAGACCGATCCGGCCAAACGCAAGAAGATCCTGCAGGAGGTGGAGCGGATTGTTTATGACGATGCCGCCTATGTGCCCTTCCACTGGCAGCATTTGTCCTGGGCCGGCAAAAAAACGGTCAAGAACCTGGCCGACGTGGTCAATGTCATGAACTTCCCCTATTTCGGAGACTTAGCGGTCGAGTAACAACCAGCTTGTGTCATCAAGAAACACAGTCAAACTTGCCTGATTCATCCGGCGGGCGGTACTTCGGGGCCGTCCGCCGGATGAGCCTGATCCCAAAGCCAGGCAAAAGCGGCAACTTAGCCTGTTAAGCATAAACCTATGTTCGCATTCACCATCCGCAGATTAATCCAGGCGCTGATTGTGATGCTGGTAATCAGCGCCATCGGCTTTTCCATAAGGCACACCATCGGCGATCCTGTCTACGACATGGTGGGCATGTCCGTCTCTGATCAGGAACGGGAAAATCTGCGCCAACAGCTGGGCCTGAACGACCCGGTGCTGGTGCAGTGGCTGAGATTCGTCAAAGATGCCTCCCGGGGCAATCTGGGGCAGTCGTTTTTCTATAAAGGCCCTGCACTGGAGGTCATTTTTAAAAAGGCGCCCGCCACTCTGGAGCTGGTATTGGTCAGCTCCATACTTATTTTTGCCATCTCCATCCCAGTGGGCATCTTTGCTGCGGTGAGGCCCAACCATTGGCTGTCGCGCATTCTAATGGGGGGCAGCATAGTGGGCGTGTCCATACCCGTGTTTCTCTCCGCCATTATGCTCATATACATCTTTTCCGTGGAGCTGCAGTGGCTGCCCTCCTATGGGCGCGGCCAGACCGTGCTCTTGTGGGGGTCGATCGAAACCAGCCTGCTCAGCCGCGACGGCTGGCGTCACATCATCCTGCCCAGCATAGCCC
The DNA here is from genome assembly GCA_050116255.1 of Desulfarculaceae bacterium. Classification (GTDB taxonomy): domain Bacteria; phylum Desulfobacterota; class Desulfarculia; order Desulfarculales; family Desulfarculaceae; genus JASFOZ01. The sequence goes on along the minus strand of JASFOZ010000017.1, from coordinate 6,617 downwards.
TGTCCTCCATCATGCTGCCCCTTTTCATCCGCCTCATCCGGGCGGAGATGAAGGAAGTGCTGGAAACCGAATACATCAAGTTCGCCCAGGCCAAGGGCCTGATGCCGCGCCGCATCCTTTTGGTCCACGCCTTTAAGAACACCCTGATGCCGGTGATAACCATGGGCGGCATGCAGATCGGCATCCTGATCGCCTTTACCGTGCTCACCGAAACCGTCTTCCAGTGGCACGGCATGGGCTTTTTATTCTTGGAGGCCCTGGAGCGCTCGGACACCTCGCTTTTGGTGGCCTATCTGGTGTTCGTGGGTTTTGTGTTCGTAGTGGTCAACACCACCGTGGATCTGATCTACGGGCTTATCAATCCCATGGTGCGTATAACCGGCCGGAAATGAAATGAACCTCTGGACGCAGTTCAAAAAGTCTTACATGCTGTACAGTTTTTTGCGCGATCCCGTGGCAGTGGGCAGTTTTGCCGTCCTGTTCTTTTTGGTGCTCGCCGGGTTCTCCGCCCCGTTGGTTGCGCCCCATGATGTCTATGACACCACCACCATCGACGTGATGGACTCGGAGATACCTCCTTCCTGGATGGGGCAGGGCGACGGGCGCTTCTGGCTGGGCACCGACTCTCAAGGCCGCGACATACTCTCCACTATTCTCTACGGCACCAGGGTCTCGGTCATCATCGGCATGGGGGCGGTGGCCTTGCAGGCCTTCATCGGCATTGTCATCGGGCTGTTGTCCGGCTTCAAGGGGGGGCGCCTTGATTCTCTTTTGATGCGCATAGCCGATGTGCAGCTTTCCTTTTCAACCTATATGGTGGCCATGTTTGTGGGGGCCATTTTCCAGGCCATCTTCGGGGTGAGCCGCTATGCCGAGGTGGCGGTGCCTTTTCTTATCATCGTCATCGCCCTGGCAGAGTGGCCCAAATACGCCCGGACCGTCCGGGCCTCGGTGCTGGCTGAAAAAAACAAGGAATACGTGGAGGCGGCCCGGGTGATCGGCCTGCCTGCACGCAGAATCATGTGGCGGCACATACTGCCCAACACCATGACCCCGGTTTTGGTGGTCTCCACCCTGCAGGTGGCCGAGGCCATCATGAGCGAGGCGGCCCTTTCCTTCATCGGGCTGGGCATGCCCGTGACCAAGCCCTCCTTGGGCTCTTTGATCAAATCAGGATTTGAATACATCTTCAGCGGCTCCTGGTGGATTACCCTGTTCCCCGGGGTGGTGCTGGTGGTTTTGATCCTGGCCATAAACCTGCTGGGCGACTGGCTGAGGGATTTTCTAAATCCCAAGCTGTACAAGGATTAGCTCATGGAAAAATTGCTCCAGGTCACTGATCTCAGCGTTAGGTTCTCCCTGCGCGAGGGCGAGCTCACCGCCGTGGATCAGGTGAGCTTTGACCTGGACCAGGGTCAGCGTCTGGGCCTGGTGGGGGAGTCGGGCGCGGGCAAGTCGGTCACCGGCTTCGCCTTGATCAACCTCATCAGCAAGCCCGGCTATATCGCCTCGGGCTCGGTGCGCTTCAAGGGCCGGGAGTTGACCAGGCTTGCCGCCGAAGAGATGCGCCGGATTCGGGGCAATGACATAAGCATGATCTTTCAAGACCCCATGATGACCCTAAATCCGGTGCTTACCGTGGGCACCCAGATGGTGGAGACCCTGCAGGCCCATGGGGATATGCCCAGGCAGCAGGCCGAAGAGATCTGCATGGATAAGTTGAAAAAGGTCTATATCCCATCCCCGCAAAGACGCCTGCGCCAGTACCCGCACGAGTTTTCCGGTGGCATGCGCCAGCGCATCGTGATCGCCATAGCCTTGTTGACCTCTCCCAGCCTGATCATAGCCGATGAGCCTACCACCGCCTTGGATGTAACCATTCAGGCCGAGATTATGGATCTGCTCCTGGAGCTGTGCCAGCACGAACACATGGGGCTTATCCTTATCACCCATGACCTGGCGGTGGTGTCCCAGGTTAGCCAGAGAATAGCGGTGATGTATGCCGGACGCATAGTGGAGTTGGGCGAGACCGCCCAGGTGATCAATAACCCGGGCCACCCTTACACCAAGGGGCTGTTGGCGGCCCTGCCCCAGGAAAAGGCGGCAGGAAAAAGGCTCAGCCAGATTCCGGGCTTGATGCCCTGTCTGACCGGCATTCCCCAGGGCTGCCCCTTTCATGACAGATGCGCCTTTGTCCAGGATATCTGCCGGCAAAAAGCGCCTATATTTGAAATCAAGAAATCAGGCGGCCGCGCCGCTTGTCACATTCTGGATTAATTATGTCTAATGAAGCACTTCTCAGCGTGCGCCAGGTGGATAAGCACTTCGACATCTCCGGCGGCTTTTTGGATCAGCTCAAATGGCGGCAGGGCAGGCCCGCGCGCATACGCACCATGGTAAAGGCGGTGAACCAGGTAAGCTTTGACATCAGGCAGGGCGAAACCCTTAGCGTGGTGGGGGAGTCGGGCTGCGGCAAGTCCACCTTGGGGCGGGTTATCATAGGGCTGTATCAGCCCAGCACCGGCCAGGTGCACTATCGCGGCCGGCGCATAGACACCCTTACCTCTCAGCAGATGCTCAAGTACCGCACCAAGATGCAGATGGTGTTTCAGGACCCCTATGCCTCCCTCAACCCGCGCATGAAGGTCCGCGAGACCCTGGAAGAACCGCTTAGGTTTCACAATAAAAACGGGGGACAGCGTCAAAATCAACAAATGGTGCGTGATAGGGTGGCTGAGGTCATGCGCCAGGTGGGAGTGGACCCGGCCTGGATGGACCGCTACCCCCATGAGTTCTCAGGCGGCCAGCGCCAGAGAATCAGCATCGCCCGCGCCCTGGTGGTGGACCCGGAGTTTGTGGTGGCGGACGAGCCCATCTCGGCCTTGGATGTCTCCATACAGGCCCAGATACTGAATCTGCTCATGGATGCCCAGGAGCAGCGGGGGCTGACCTACCTGTTCATCAGCCACGACCTCTCGGTGGTGCGCCATATCTCCAGCCGGGTGGCGGTCATGTATCTGGGGACGCTTTGCGAGGTGGCGCCGACAGAAAATCTTTTCAAGGAGCCCCGCCACCCCTATACCCGAGCCCTGCTTTCAGCCATACCCCGTTTGGGGGGACAATGCGGCTCCCACGTCAGGCTCAGCGGTGAGGTGCCCACCCCCATCGACTTGCCCCCTGGCTGTGTTTTCCATGGCCGCTGCCCCGCAGTCCACGACATCTGCCGCCAGAAGATACCCCGGCTGCGCGAGCTGGAGTCCGGGACCTGGGCAGCCTGTCACGGCCTGACTCAGGGCTGGATCTAGCCTGGAAATTTCATGAAAAAATCGAGCAATTTCATGCTGACTAACCACCATCATTAGAATGGGTTTTTGTCTGCTATTGTCGAGGTTACGATTTGCATTGACCATTCTAAGAAAGAAGCTCGATTTTTTCACCCTCCGGGCAAGCACCAGACATCGCCTGGCTGCGTTATCATGGGTTCGCGGTATCAGAAATACAGCTTCACCCATGAATGCCTTGCCAGGCGACGCCTGAAACTTGTGAAATATCCAGGCTAGCCGTCCCCAACCAACCCCCGGCCCTGTCTGCATAATCACCCGGAGAAGGCAAAAAAGGTTCTTCAAGCTCACGCTCAAGGCGTTTGCGGCTATTTCTTCTTAGACAAGACGTTGCGGATTTTTTGAATCAATTCATTGGGGACATAGGGCTTCTGGATGAAACCGGATAATCCCCGGCCGATAAAATGGTTGGCGGTGTCCTGTTCGCTGTATCCGCTGGTGAGGATCACGGGGATGTGGGGATCGATGCTCCTGATCTCGCGAAACACCTCTTCGCCGCCCTTGCGGGGCATGGTCATATCCAAAAGGACCAGATCGATCTGCTGGTGCTTGGCGCGGAAGGTGTCTATGGCCTGCTGTCCATCGCTAGCGGTTATCACCTCGCAGCCGGCGCCCTCCAGGGTCCTGCGGGCCACTTCTCTCACCGTGGCCTCGTCATCGGCGACCAAAATGGTTCGGCATTTTTCGGTGGGGCAGATTTTAACCGGCTCTGAGGGCAAATCCTGGGCAGGCTGGGAGGAAGCGGGAAACAGCACCTTGAAGGTAGTGCCTTGCCCCGGCTCGCTGTAGATTTTGACCGCACCCTGGTGCCCCCTGACGATTCCCAACACCGCCGCCAATCCCAGCCCTCTGCCCGCGAACTTGGTGGTGAAGAAGGGGTCGAAGATCTTGGCCTTGGTCTGGGAATCCATACCCACGCCGGTGTCTGAGACCTCCACATAGGCGTAGAGGCCGGGCGGCAACTCCTCACGCAGATAGGTTTCTTCCAGATAGGTGTTATCAGCCTGCAAGGTGCCGGTCCTCACGGAGATTAATCCCTCTTTGTCTTCCAGGGCATCTGAGGCATTGGTGATCAGATTCATCACCACCTGACGGATCTGGGTGGGATCGGCTTCAATGGCGGGAATGTCTTCATCATAATCATACCTAAGCGTGGCCTTTTTGGAGACCACGGTCTTTAAAAGCCCGGCCAGCTCTCTAACCAGATTGGAGAGGTCGATATGGCTGGTGAGGAATTTCCCCTTGCCCGAGTAGGCCAGGAGCTGGTTGGTGAGTTCGGCCAATCGCCTGGCCGTGGCCTCGATCTGTTTCACATAACTGGTGGGCGGAGATTCCGGAGGCAGCTCCATCAGGGCCAATCCCGCGTTTCCCATAACCCCCATGAGTAAGTTGTTGAAATCGTGAGCGATGCCCCCGGCCAGGATTCCCAGGCTTTCCAGCTTCTGAACCTGTTGAACCTGGGCCTGCATCTTGCGCCGTTCCTCTTCAGCCATTTTCCGCTCAGTGATATCCATGGAAACGGACAAAAGGCGTTTCTTGCCCCCCACCTCCACGGTCTCACCTGAAAACAACATGGTCAATTGATCACCGCTTTTGGTGCGCCTTCTGACCTCGAAATTGCTGATGGAGCCGGTGCGGAGGATCTCGGCCACGATATGGTCGCGCTCCCGGGTATCGACCCAGGTGCCCAGTTCCAAAGAGGTGCGGCCGATAACTTCTTTCCGGCTGAAACCGGTCATTTTCAAAAAAGTCTCGTTAACTTCCAGGTAGCGCCCGTCACGGAGCGAGCTGAGCACCACCCAAACCGGGCTGGCCTGAAAGGCCTTGGAGAACTTCTCTTCCGAAAAGCGCAGGGCCTCTTCCGCCTTTTTGTTTTCGGTTATGTCCGTGAAGGTGGTGTAGACCCTAAAGGCCTTTTTCTCGCCTTGGCGAAACTCAGGCACGGCGCTGATGCTTATCCAGCGGCGCTCGCTTTGGGTGGGGCTGTATATCCCCATCACCACGCCGCTCACCGGCTTTCCGGTCCTGAGCGCCGTCATGGAAGGGTGTTCCTCTCCTGCAAAAGGGGTCCCGTCTTCTTTGATCGCCTGCCAACGCGGGTCCGTAGAGGTGCGCCCCCGCAGTTGTTCGAGACTTAGGCCCAGGATTTTTTGGGCGGTGGGGTTTGCCGAGGTAATGGCGCCGTTTGCGTCCTGATAAACCACCCCTTGGGTCATGGTTTCGAAAAGGGCCCGGTAGCGGTGCTCGGATTCCTTAAGGGCCTGTTCAGCCTTCTTAAGCCCGGAGATGTCGGTGGCGGTGAAAACCAGGCCCTGGGAAAGATCTTGGGGGTCCAGGGCGGCGGAGCTCAACAAGATATCCACCAAGGTTCCGTCTTCGTGTTTAAAGCGCGTTTCCACAGACCCGGTGCCGAACTTTTGCACCAAGGGGTGTTTGACTTCGGCCACCCGTTGGAATTCCTCGTCGCTTTCATACAACATGCGGGCGCTCTGGCCATAAAGCTCCTGGCTGGAATACCCGGTGAGGTTGAAGATGGCTTCATTGGTCCAGCCCAACACCCGGTCCTTTACCAGGCCGATCACCATGGGGGCTGCCTGGAGCAGGCCTCTTAAGGTGGCTTCATTTTGGCGCAGGGAATCTTCGGTTTGCTTGAGCTTGGTCAGATCGTAAAATTGGACAACTTTGAAAGCTGCCGGCTCTGTCTCCTGTTCCAGGCTGGTGCAGCTGACCTGAGCCCAGATCATGTGTCCTTGTTGGTGAACCAGGGGGATCTCCGTGCTTTGGCCTCCACCCCGGTTCAGGCTGCCCCAGGCCTCCAGGCCCTTGCTTTTTTCCTGGGGATGAACCAGGTCCCCGAATTTCAAGGAGCATAACTCCTCGGGGGTGTATCCGGTCAGGTTGCACAAGACCTCATTGACCCTGATGAAGTAATCGTTGTTATTAAGAAGGGCCACCCCGGTCAGAGAGAAGTCAAATAGGGTCTGGAGCAGAGGGGAATGGGTTAGGGAATCAAGGGGATCCGGGCTTGGTGTGGAGGATGGTTTGTCCGGATGCGTCCCAGGCCTTGCGGACAGGGGGGCGTTTTTCCGGTTCGCGGCGCCATGATCGGGCGTTGGGGGCACTGCATCCACCAGCAACAGATGGATTGATATTCAAGAAAAAAATGGACAGGCAATCAGTAGATATTTAAAACTATATCATCATTAGACAAATCGGGCAATACCATCAGAGATTAATGAGCACCTGGGTCATGTGAACCCACTAATGCCATCTAAG
>JASFOZ010000016.1:0-20484 GCA_050116255.1 Desulfarculaceae bacterium | reverse complement strand
CAGCCCTGACCTGGCCCGGGCCTTATTGACCCTGGCCCGCAAGCGGGTGAGCGGCATTTTGCATGTGGTCAACACCGGCCAGGCATCCCGCTTTGAGTTGGCCAGGCAGAGCCTGCGCCTGGCCGGCATGGACCCGGACCTGGTGCAGCCGGTGACCGCGGCCGAGATGGGCCGGCCGGCAGCCAGGCCCTCTTATTCGGTTCTTGACACCCGGCGCCTGGCGCGGGTGATGGGAGAGGCCTTGCCCTCCTGGCTGGACGCCTTGGGCAGGTTTTTATCCCCCAAAAGGGAGGCTTAAGCTTGAAAAGAGTATTGGTGACCGGCGGCGGGGGTTTTATCGGCTCGCACCTGGTGGAGACCCTATTGAAAAAGGGTTGCGATGTGCTCTGCCTTGATAATTTCTTCACAGGCAACAAAGAGAACGTCCGGCACCTGTTGGGCGATCCCAGATTCGAGTTGATCAGGCACGATGTGGTAGAGCCCATCCTGGTGGAGGTTGACGAGATCTACAACCTGGCCTGCCCGGCCAGCCCGGTGCATTACCAATACAACCCGGTCAAGACCGTTAAAACCAACGTCATGGGCACCTTGAACATGTTGGGCCTGGCCAAGCGGGTGGAGGCCCGGGTTCTGCAGGCCTCCACCAGCGAGGTCTACGGAGACCCCAAGGTCCATCCTCAAAAGGAAGGCTACTGGGGCAATGTAAACCCCATTGGCCTGCGCTCCTGTTATGACGAAGGCAAGCGTTTGGCCGAGACCCTGATGATGGACTATCACCGCAGCAATCAGGTGGATGTGCGCATTGTGCGCATCTTCAACACCTACGGTCCCCGTATGGCCTTTAACGACGGCCGGGTGGTGAGCAACTTCATAATCCAGGCCCTCCAAGGCGAACCCATCACCGTATACGGGGACGGCTCTCAGACCCGGTCTTTTTGCTATGTGGACGACATGGTGCAGGGACTTATGGCCATGATGGAGCGTGACGGCTTCATCGGCCCGGTTAACCTGGGCAATCCCGGGGAGTTCACTATCCTGGAACTGGCCCAAAAGGTGATCGAAAAGACCGGGTCCAAGAGCAAGCTCGAGTTCGCCCCCCTGCCTCCGGACGATCCGGTTAAGCGCCGCCCTGACATCAGCCTGGCCCAGGAAAAACTGGGCTGGACCCCTCAGGTGGAGCTTGACCAGGGGCTTGAGGCCACCATCGCCGATTTCAAGCGGCGCCTGCCCTAGCCGGCCGGACTTGTCCCGTCATTATCCCCAGATGCCGGTTTTGGCCGTGGCCGGCGTGGTGTTTGCCGGAGACCAGGTCCTCTTGGTGCGCCGGGGGGCGGAGCCGGCCAAGGGCATATGGTCTCTGCCCGGAGGGGCAGTGGAGCTGGGCGAGGAACTGGCCCAGGCCTGTGGCCGCGAGATCAAAGAGGAGACCGGTCTGGAGGTGGAGGTGGGGCCCCTGGTGGAGGTGGTGCAAAGGGTTGTTAAAGATGAACAGGGCAGGGTGGAATACCACTATGTGATTTTGGATTATCTTTGCACCGCAACCGCAGCACCGCCACGGGCCGGGGACGACGCCTGCGACGCCCGCTGGGTGGACCTGGCCGGTTTGAGTGAGGCCGGGCTTACGGCCGATACGGAAAGAGTAGTGATTAAGGCAGCTAGCATGCGGGCTGCCATGCATAACCATCGTCAGAATCAATGAAAAGCATGTTGACATGGTGGGGCAATATTGCTATGTTCGCCTCTGTCGATTGTGATGGTTATCACTTTATCTTTTAGCCTGAGGCATGAGTCATATGTCGCAACAAAATAATAACGGGGAAAAGAGGTCTTACGCGGACTGGTGGCTTCTCCCCATAGGGTTTGTTTTGTTTTTGGGCCTGGGGTTTTGGGCCACCCCACAGATCCTCTATGCCGAAAAGCCACAACCCTTCCAATTCTCGCACAAATTGCACATGGAACAAGTTGATGACGAGTGCAACTCCTGCCATAGCTTCCGCGAGGACGGCTCTTTCAGCGGCATCCCCAGCATAAAAGTCTGTATGGAGTGTCACGAAGAAAACCCCCAGGGCGACACCCCGGAAGAGAAGGTGTTCAGCGAGCAATATGTAAAGGAAAACAAGCCCATACCCTGGCAGGTCTACTCCAGGCAACCCCCCTGTGTTTTCTTTTCCCACGCGGCCCATGTGGCCAATGCTGAGATTGAATGCGCCCAGTGCCACGGTGACCACGGCCAGACCGAAAAACTCAGGCCTTACGAGTACAACTGGCTGACCACCTACAGCCGCGACATCTGGGGCCCGAGTATGCTGAGCGTGATTTTGGACGGTCCCCCTCTTCGTATGAAGATGGATGATTGCGCCAAGTGCCATCGGGAAAACGGAGTGCGCGACGCCTGCTTTGTCTGCCACAAGTAGATCTTGGCTGAAGCGGGTTAGACCGGTTAAGGAATGAAAAATCTTAAGCTTAAGTTTTTTGGTGGCAAGCCGGAAGGGCTATACCAGGAGATATATTGATGGAATGGGATAGACGAGCCTTTGTGAAGTTCGCGGTGGGCGCGGTCATGGGAATAGGCGCCAGCCCCCTGATCCCCAAGCTGCAGGACGACGTGGCCATCTGGACCCAGAACTGGAGTTGGGTTCCCAATCCCGAGACCGGCGCCTTGGCCTTTGCCAGTTCGGTCAATCCCGCCACAGGCACCGGTGTCAGGGCCCGGATCGTTGAAGGCAGGCTCAAGGGAGAACGGGCCATCCGGGTGGAAGGCAATCCTGAGCATCCTCTGTGCCGGGGCGGGGTCTTGGCTGCCGATGCCTCGGCCCTGCAGTTGTTCTACAGCGACGCCATGCGGGTGGGCGCACCCATCCTGCGCGAAAGCCGCACCGGCATCCCCGGGGCGGTTTCCGCCAAAAAGGCCCTGGCCGCCCTGACCAAGAAATTGGGGGCCATGTCCAGTTCGGGCAAGGCCGGGTCTTTGGTGATATTGGCGGACAAGCCCGATGACACAGTGGGCGAGATGCTAAAGGTCTTTGCGGCTGCCTATGGTACGCCCCACTTGTACTTCACCCCCAGCGCGGCCCAGACCCTGGCCCTGGCCGGACGCCTCATGTTGGGGCAGGAGAACCTGGGCTTTGACCTGGAGAACTCAGACTGCATCGTTTCCCTGGGCACCCCCTTGTTGGAGGGTTTCGGGGCGCCGGTGGTGACGCGCAAGGCCTTTGCCGCCTGGCGCCAGGGGCCCAAGCAGAGGGCGACCCTGGTGCAGGTGGAGCCCCGGGCCTCGATCAGCGCCAGCCAAGCGGATATATGGCTGGCCTGCAAGCCTGGGACTGAAGGGGCAGTGGCCATGGGCCTTTGCCACCTGCTTATAAAGGCAGGCACCTATGATAAATCCCTGGCCGGGCAGGCCCATGGATTTGAAGACTTGCCCGAGGGCCCAGGCTTCAAGTCAGTGGTTCTGAAAGATTACAGCCCGGCCCAGGTGGAGAAAATATCCGGAGTGCCGGCGGCCAAGCTGCAGAAGGTGGCCCAGGCCTTTACCAAGGCCAAGAAGCCGCTGGCGATCTGCGGCCCGGATGATGCCGGCGGACCGGGACGGCTTTATGATTTCATGGCCGTGCTGGCCCTGAACGCCCTGGCCGGCAATCTGGGCAAGCCCGGCGGTGTGGTGGTGCGCAGCCCGCTGCCCCTAAAGTCCCTGCCTCCGGCGGCGGATGCGACCAAAGCCGGCGCCGGATTGTTCCCCGAAATATCCAATCCCTGCCAATTGGCCCAGGCCGCCCTGGAAGGCAAGGTCAAGGTCGAGGCAGTGCTGGCAGTGGGAACCAACCCGGTCTTCAACGGCCCCCAGGCCGGATTGATGAAAAAGTTCCTGGAATCAGTTCCTCTGGTTGCAGCCATCACACCCTATCATGATGAAACAGCGTCCCTGGCGGATGTGGTGCTGCCTGCGGGCGCCTTTTTGGAGGCATGGGGAGATTGCCCCACCCCTTATGGCAGCCCGGTGGCCTCCTACGGCCTGCACCGGCCCTTGGTTTCAGCCATCGACCAGTCCCGCAGCAGCGGGGACTGGGTTCTGGAACTGCTGAGGACGGTAGGGGGCAAACTGCCCTTTAAGTCCATGGAGGAGCTGCTTAAGGCCCGCACCGAGGAGATGGGCGATTTCGAAGAACTCAGCCAGAAGTCCTTCTGGGTCCAGGAAAAACCGGCTTACGGCGCTGTTCAGCTCCAGACCCCCAGCGGCAAGCTGGAGTTTGTGAGCCAGGCCCTGCATAAGGCGGCGATGGCCAAGGCCGGAGGCGCTGCCGGGCTGGGCAAGCTGCTTAAGGAACAAAACGTCGCCGCCCCGGCGGCCCAGGCCTTTATGCCACACTACGAGGCGCCTAAGGCCTTGTCGCAGGTGGGTAAGGAATATCCATTGCTCATGGCGGCCCAGCCGTCTCTGCGCACCTCAAGCGGCTCAAGGCCGGTCAGCCCCTATATGGTGAAGATCCTTAGCGACACCACCCTGGCGGAAAAGGACCGGCTGGTGGTGGAGATCAATCCCGAGACCGCCGCCGGCCTGCACCTGAAAGAAGGCGACCAGGTGAAGATCCATTCCGCATCCGGTGACCTTGAGGCCAAGGTGCATTTGTTCGCCGGGGCCGCCCCGGGCATGGTCTTTGTTCCTCTGGGACTGGGGCACACCGCCATGGGGCAATATCTGGAAGGCAAGGGGGGCAACTTCCAGGAGGCGGTGGTGGTAACGTCTGATGCCTTGAGTGGAACGCCGCAATGGGGACTGACCCCGGTGCGGCTGGTGAAGGCGGGAGTGTCTAGCCATGGCTAAAAAAGAGGCCCAAAGCAAAGCCTACAAATTCGGGATGGTCATAGACCTGGACAAGTGCACCGGATGCGGGGCCTGTTCCGTGGCCTGTATGTCTGAAAACAACATCGGGGTGCTCGAAGACGAGACGGACAAGATCCGCTCCATAACCTGGCTGCGGGTATACCAGTTCGACAACGGCAAGCCCTACCCGGATACAGAGGTGGCCTTCATCCCCCGGCCCTGTATGCACTGCGAAGGCGGCACCAGCGGCGTGTTCAAGGATGGGAAGTTTATTGAGGATAAAAACCCCACCCATCACCACACCCCCTGCGTGTCGGTGTGCCCGGCCACGGCCACTGACTATGACGAAGAGACGGGCATCGTCAGCCAGATACCCACCCGCTGCATTGGTTGCCGGTACTGCGTGGCCGCCTGTCCTTATCATGCCCGTTACTTCAACTGGTATGACGTGCCCTGGCCCAAGGGCCACGAGCGCCCCTTGAGCCCCTTTGTGTCGCCCCGCATGCGCGGCACCGTGGAGAAATGCACCTTTTGCTTCCACCGCTTTCAAAGGGCCAAAAACAAGGCCTTTGCCAGCGGCGATGAGATAGGCGAGATGGATTACCAGACCGCCTGCACCGAGGCCTGTCCCTCCGGGGCCATCACCTTCGGCGATCTCAACAACGAAGAGCACAAGGTTCACAAGCTCAGCCGGAGCCCCCATGCCTTCAGGCTTCTGGAGAGGCTGCGCACCGAGCCCAAGGTTTACTACCTCACCACCCGGGAGTGGGTGCGGCGCATGACGGACAATTACCTGCCCGGTGAAAAGACCATCGAGGTGGTCAGGTCACACGGATAAACTTTACTTAGGCATGACCGGATATAAAAATCTGCGAGGTCACCCATGATAGATGATTCCAAGTTCTGGCCAAAGGGTTGCACACGCTGCAAACCTGAGATCTTTGGGGCCTGGATGTTATTTTGCCTGCTTTTGGCGGGCTGGGCCCTGCTTTCGGCCTTCTTGGTCCTCTGGAAGGGCCTGAACCAGACCAACATGAACGACTACTTCGCCTTTGGGGTGTGGATTGTGGTGGACTTGGCCATCATCGCCCTGGGAGCGGGGGCCTTTTTCACCGCGTTTTTGAACTACGTACTGCGCCGGCGCGAACTGGCCAATATCGCCAACGCCGCGGTGATTATCGGGTTCATCTGCTACTCCGGCGCCGTCGTGATGCTGGGCATTGACATCGGGCAGATTATCCGGGGTTGGTTCGGTTTTTGGCATGCCAATGTGCACTCCATGCTCACCGAGGTGATGTTCTGCATCACCACCTATTTGATCGTGCTGATCATAGAGTTCGTGCCCCTTGTTCTGGAGAACCGCCAGATAAGCAAGGTGCCTGATCTGAAGTTTTTCGCCCATAACCTGCACCGCATTATGATCGTCTTCGCCGCCACCGGCACCTTCCTGAGCTTTTTCCACCAGGGCTCCCTGGGGGGTATGTACGGCGTGCTCTACGCCAGGCCCTTTGCCTTCCGGGAGGGGTTCATGATCTGGCCCTGGACCTTCTTCCTCTTTATCCTCAGCGCCATTGCCAGCGGCCCTTCATTCACGACCCTGATTGTAATGATCACCGAAAAGGTCTCGGGCCGCACTCTGACCACCTTTAAGGTGAAGATGACCATGGGAAAGGTCAGCGGCTATTTACTGGGGCTCTATGTGATCCTCAAGGGGGCTGACACCCTGTACTGGGCCTTGGTAAATACCCCCGACTCCGGGATGAACATGGGCCAGTATTATCAGGGACCCTATGGCTACTGGCTGCTCTTTGCCGAGTTGGGGATTGGTGGCGTGTTGCCGGCCATCCTCCTGCTGACCCCCCAATTCCGTAAAAGTTATTGGCTATTGGCTGCGGGGATGGTCTTGAACTGCTTCGGCGTGACCATGAACCGCTTTGTCCAGGTGATTCAGAACCTGGCCATTCCGGTGCTCCCCTTTGAGAAGTTCATCGCCTATCTGCCCACCTGGCAAGAATGGGGCATCACCGCCGGAGTCATCGCCTACGGCTTTATTATCTTCTCCCTGGCTTACCGGTACCTGCCGGTCTTTCCGCAGGAGCCGGAGCTGAATCCGTCCAATTAGAGGGGTGCTTTATGCTTCCTTTTATCTTTGAATGGCAGTGGGACCTGGGGCATATAATCTTCTTCGGCCTGTTTTTCGCCGCCCTGACCATTGTTGTCTTCACCCTGGCCCGGACTTTTTTCGTGACCATGGCTGACTGCTTTTTCGGTCCGCCCAAAAACCAGAGCCATGACGAACACCATTGAGGTTCCAGGGAATCGGGGTACACGTTTCTGTGCCCAGACCAATATGGGGTAGATTCCTGAGGATTAGGCAGCGTATGGCCAGGACCGCTTTTTGCGGCAAACAAATAATTCAGACTGCGGGGTCCCATCAAGGACCCCGTTTTTGTTGGCTGTTTTCATGAGCTGTGCTGCACCGGACTTGGGCTCCCTCAAGGGGGTTATCTTTGATCTGGACGGGGTTCTATTCGATTCCCGCCGGGCTGTTGCCGCTTTTTATAATCATATGCTGGAATTAGTGGGCCTGCCGCCCCGGGCGGAGCAGGAGATTGAGGTCTTGATGCGCGAGAGCATGGAGAACTCGCTTTTGCATCTGATGGGACCGGGGATAGAATATGACCGGGCTATGCAGCATTGGCAAACCATGGATACCAGCGCTTTTATAGATGAATTGGCCTTGGCCCCATACACCCGCTCCACTCTGGCCCGGCTGCGGGAGAGTTTCATCTTGGCCGTGGCCACCAACCGCTCCCGCACCGCCCAGCCGGCCCTGGCCCGTTTTGACTTGGTCCGGTTTTTTGATCTGGTGGTTACCCCCCATGAGGCCAGGGCCCCCAAGCCGGACCCGCACATGATGGAGGTGGCCCTGAACGGTTTGGGACTAAAAAGGGGAGAGGCGGTATATATCGGGGACTCCATGGTTGACGAACATTTCTGCCGGGCCGCCGGGGTCCCCCTGGTGGCGTTCGGCAATCCGGACCTCAAGGCCTGGATGCATGTAGATGAACTCCGGCAGTTGCCGCGGATTTTGGGTATCGTTTGATCATTGAAGTGGAAAAAGTCATGTTAAGAGGATTTACGGTTTGGTTCACAGGCCTGCCCAATGCAGGCAAGACCACCTTGTCTCAATTAGTGGAACAGGAGCTTAAGTCCCGTGGTTTTCCGGTGGAGGTCCTGGATGGGAATCAACTCAGAGACGGCCTCAGCCCAGGGCTGGGTTTTTCCCGGCAGGACAGGGAGGATCACAACCGGAGGGTGGCCTATCTTTGCAGCCGCCTCAATCATCACGGGGTGGTTTGCGTGGTGGCGGTAATCGCGCCTTATCTGGAGCTCAGGCGGGAGCTGCGCCAGAAGATCGGTGAGTATGTGGAGGTTTTTTTGGACTGCCCCCAGGAGGTGCTGGTGTCCCGGGACCGTAAGGATCTTTACCAGAGGGCTCTGGCGGGCAAGCTGCCCAACTTCACCGGAATCAGCGATCCTTATGAGCCGCCCCTGGAGCCTGAGCTGGCCCTGCGCACCGACCAGCTGCCAGTGGAGGAATGCTGCCAGCAGGTGATGGCCAAGTTAAAGGAACTGGGCTACCTCGACCGGGCCCAGGGCTACACTCCGGAAGAGGAAGCCCAGGTGGGCAAGCGCCTCAAGGACCTGGGCTATATCTGATTCAGCTATAGGCTGGGTCTGGCTGTCTTCACCATAGGCCTTAGCACCTTGAGCAGCTCAATGGAGGTCTTGTAGGCCTTGGTCAATCTCAAGTTATCAAGCACCAGGGCTATGATCTCGGCCACCGCCTGCACAAAGGTGAGGTCCTGCATGGTGTACTCCCAGGGCTCTGCGCTATACAGCCTCAACACGCCCAAGGCCTTGCCCCGGAGCACCACCGGCACGCTTAAAATAGAACCAATGCCTTCCTTTAAAGCCTCCTGGGGATATTGAAGCCGGGGATCCTCGGCTACGTTGTAGATAGCCACCGGCCCTTCTTGCAATGATTCGGCAATGGATTTGGTCATGCTCAAAGGGCCCTTGTTGAGATAGGTTTTGCTTAAACCATGGGCCGCGGCCAGCTCTAATTTTTTACTGCGCCGGTTTATCAGCATCAAGGCGCAACCCTTCAGGTTGAGTGTCTCGGTCAGGCTGCTAACTATGGCATGCGACGCCTTAGTCAAGTCCTTGGCGGATGCGATGATGTCGCATATCTTTTCCAGGGTCTGGTAGTTTATTTCTCTCTTTTTTTTACGCATGGCCCTCCTCCTGGCTGGGGCCTTACTCCAGCCGGGCCTGTCCCGGTCAGGCGTAAAGCCAAAGTCGATTCAAAGGGCTTTCCAGAAAAATTCTGATGCGCAGCGACCTGCAGGGACACATTCAAAGCGATATCGCACGTACAAGTAAAGACCGAAAATCAAGGGGCAAATTGAAAGGGTAGCGGGCGTGGGCTGCTTTTCAACAGCATCAGACTCGCTCATGGACCCAGAAGAGGCGCTGAGCGTAAAATCGATGCCTTGTGGTTGCTGATGCCCTTAACTTTTATTATAAAGTCTTTTGGCTGAGTTTTGCATCCGGGATTAGGCTTTGGCAAAGGCCATCTTTTGCATACGCTCCAGAAGCGGGAAAAGGGTGGCAGGGTCCAGGGAGCAGATGGGCACCGCCTGATAACGGCGTTGCAGCCTGGCCAGGGTTTGGGGATCAGCCTGGTCCATCTTATTGAGCACCAGCAGGCAGGGGATGCGGCCCAGGCCCAGGTCATTAAGTATGGCCTCCACAGCCTGGATCTGGAGCTCCGCTTGGGGATTGGCAGCATCGGCCAGGTGTAAGAGCAGGTCAGCCTGGTGCAGCTCTTCCAAGGTGGCGGCAAAGGCCCGCCGGAGTTCTGAAGGCAGATCGCGGATAAAGCCCACGGTATCGGTGATTATGACCTCTCTCTCCCGGGGGAAGCGCAGGCGGCGGGTGGTGGGGTCCAGGGTGGCGAAGAGCCGGTCCTGACAAAAGACCTTGCTTCCGGTGAGGGCGTTCAGCAGGGTTGATTTACCGGCATTGGTATAGCCCACAATGGAGAGCACCGGCAGGCCGCCTTGCCTGCGCCGCGCCCGCCGGCGTTGCCGCTGCCGGCCTACCTCCTCCAACTCCCGGGACAGCCGGTGCAGCCTTTGGCGCACCCTGCGGCGGTCTATCTCCAGGCGGGTTTCGCCCGGGCCCCTGCCTCCGATGCCGCCGGTGAGACGGCTGAGACCGTCGTCCCGGCCCCCCAGGCGGGGCATGAGATAGCGCAGTTGGGCCATCTCCACCTGAAGCTTTCCTTCCCTGGTGCTGGCCCTTTGGGCGAAGATATCCAAAATGAGCTGGGTGCGGTCCAGGAACTTCAGCTCCTGGCCGGTGGCGGCAGCCAGGGATTGGGCCTGGCTGGGGGTCAGCTCTTGGTCAAAGACCAACACCTGGGCGCCTTGGCGCAGGGCCAAAAGCAGGACCTCCTCCAGTTTGCCCGGCCCCACTAAGGTGCGGGGGTCGATCTGCTTGCGGCGCTGGATCACCCGGCCCAGGACCCTGAGGCCGGCGGAGCGGGCAAGGTCGGACAGCTCATCCAGGCGCCCCTCCGCCTCGGCGCGCGGCTCCCTGGTCACGCTGATGAGCAAGGCCTCTCCCGCGTCCTTGACCCGACGCAAAGGGGCCAGCCGGGCCAGCTCTTCCTCCAGAGACCGCACCAGGCGGGCCAGGTCCTCAGGGGGATGGCCGGGCGCAAAGGGCTGCAATTGGCGCAGATCCTGGCCGCCCACCGGCTGGGGAAGGAGGTGGGCCACGTGGATGAGGCCGGGCAGGCCGTCAGGCCCGACCTCCAAGGAGGCCAGGAGGTCCCAGCGCCGCCGGACCAGGCGGGCCAGATCTTTCCGGTCGGGCTTTTGTTCGCCGAGCACAGTCTGTAAAAGGAAGTATCCAGCCAGACGGCTGCGGCCTCGGCGCAGCCGGGTCAGGTCAGGCTCGGGCAGGGATCGCGGGCCCCCCGCCAAAACCCGGACCACCTCGCCCCGGCGGCTGGCCACCAGGCCCAAGCGGCGCCCCAGCTCCAAGGAAAGGCGGCTTAGGGCCAAGGCCTGTTCAGGCAGGATCAGGCAATCAGGAGGCAGGCGCCTGCGGTAGAGATTGGCCAGGCGTTTTAATTGGCTGGGTTTTAGGCCTTGCGTATTTCCGAAGACCTTGGCGATGGTTCCTCTCCGGTATCCCTAAGTGAAGTCCTCGGATTCCCGGGAAAGGTTCTCAAAACGGGTGAGATTGTCCAGAAATACCAGCTTGACCACTCCGGTGGGCCCGTTGCGCTGCTTGCCGATTATGATCTCAGCCAGGTTGTCATCAGGGTCTTCGGGGTCGTCACGTTTTTTATAGACTTTTTTGCGGTAGATAAAGGCGATCAGGTCCGCATCCTGCTCAATGGCCCCTGATTCGCGCAGGTCGCTGAGCTGGGGTATCTTCTCGCCGGGCCGGTCCTCCACCTTGCGGTTGAGCTGGCTCAGGGCCACCACCGGCACCTCCAGTTCCTTGGCCAGGGCCTTTAGCGAGCGGGAGATATCTGATATTTCCTGTTCCCGGGAATCGATTCCGTCGCGCCGGCCCCGCATCAATTGGAGGTAATCCACCAGGATCAGGCCCAGGCCCTTATCGACCTTGAGCCTCCTGGCCTTGGCGCGCAGCTCCAGCACCGAAAGGGCAGGGGTGTCGTCAACGTATATGGGGGTGTTGTGCAGGCGGTCCGCCGCCGTGGTCAGGGCCTCCCAGTCCCCTTTCTCAGGGCTGAGCCAGCCGGAGCGCATCTTGGAGGCCGACACCCTGGCCTCGCTGGACAATAGCCTCAGCCCCAGTTGTTCCTTGCTCATCTCCAGGCTGAAGAAGACCACCGGCACCTGGGCCTTTTGGGCGGCGTTGGTGGCTATATTAAGGGCAAAGGCGGTCTTTCCCATGGAGGGGCGACCGGCGATGATGATAAGGTCTCCGGGCTGAAAGCCGGTGGTGAGGCTGTCGAGGTCAGTGAAGCCGGTGGGCACTCCGGCCACCAGCCCCTTGTTTTGGAAGCGCTTCTCAATCAGCCCCAGGGCCGAGTGCACGACCTCGCCCAGCGGAGCCAGGGCTTTGAGGTGGCGGTTTTGAGTGGCGGCGAAGATGGCCCGCTCGGCCTCGTCCAGGGCAAGCTCCGGGTCTCCTTGGTTGGTGTGGGCCTGGCTTATGGCCTTGTGGGCGGCGGAGATGAATCCGCGAAGTAATGCTTTTTCGCGGACCAATTGGGCGTAATGGTCCACATGGGCCGGGCCCAGGACCACATCGGCGAGTTGGGCCAGATAGGCCGGCCCTCCGATCTGCTCCAGGCGGCCTTCGTCATTGAGACGGGAAGAGACCGTGATCTCATCCACAGGCTGGGACTTGTGGTAAAGGGTGAGCATGGCCTCAAAGACCATGGCATGGCGGCGGTCGTAGAAGTCTTGCGCCTTCAAGGAAGCGGCGACCCCGGCCAGGATCTCGTCGCCGTGCACCAGCACCCCCCCCAATACACCTTGCTCAGCGGCTAGATCATGGGGTGGAACCTGGTTGGACCCAGCTAGGGGCTCTGCCAAGACCTGACTCCAGACGGCTGATTAGGAAAACGCAATTCAAAAAGGCCCTCTCTCATCCCAGCTTATTATACCCCCTTTGCCGGTCAAGAGCGGGAGTGATTTGCTACTTCTCTTTGGGCTCGTCAGCTTCCCCGGCCTCCTCAGGCGCTTCCTCTTTTGCTTCCTTTTCTTCGGAGGGAGGTTGCGGTTCCTCACTCTCAGGAGCTTCATCAACCGCAGCAGGCTCTGCCGCCTCGGCGGCCTCGGCAACCGCCTCCTGGTCTTTTTCTGCCGGCGGCTCCATCCCGCCTTCCGCCTCTATATTGACCTCGAGCTCGGCGAAGACCTGGGGATGCAGCTTGACCTTGACCTTATAGGACCCCACCTGCTTCAAGGGTCCTTCCAAAATGATCCGGCGGCGGTCGATCTCTATGTCCTGATTTTCCAGGGCTTTGGCGATGTCCATATTGGTGATGGAGCCATAGAGCTTGCCGCCGGGGCCGGCCTTGGCGGTCAGGGTGAGGCTGACGTTGGTCAGTTTTTCAGCCTCGCTCCGGTGTTTCTCAGCCTCTTTGGCCAAATCGGCTTCCAGCCGTTTTCTTTCCGCTTCAATCTGGACCAGGTTGCGGCTGGTGGCCTCCAAGGCCATGCCCTGCGGAATCAAGTAATTGCGTCCATACCCGTTTTTTACGGTCACGATCTGGCCCGGGTCTCCCAGGCCCAACACCTCTTGCGTGAGGATGACCTTCATCGGTGTTTCCTCCAGTATCAGGCGGAGTTTTGCTTTTTCAAACGCCTGAAATCAAACCAAAGATCAAAAAGACCGGCGGCGGCCACAAACACAGCCAGGAAAAACTCCATCGCCACCAGTACGTATATACCTGCCCGCAATAGGCGGGGTGCTTTTTTTTTCTCAAGCCAATGGGCGATTATGGCCAAACCTTGGAAAAAATAAACCACGCTCAAGATAACCACAAGGTTGGCGCCCAGCCAATACCACCATCCCTCAGCTATGACCATGAGGCCGGCGGCGGCTATAAAGATCCAAACCAGACGCTCCGGGGCCTTGAATAAAGCCAGGCTCTGCCCAAAAACCGCACTCAAAAAAGAGCCCCGCCTTGCCAGGCTGCGGGCAAAGAGAAAATTGGCCCAGGCCATCAGTAAAGTGGCAGCGGCCAAGACCCCCGGCGCCAGGCGCATGATCACCCGCCCGGTTTCCATCAGGGAGCGGCGCAGTTGCTCTCCCGCGCCGGTCTCCATGGCGTTTTGGCCGTATATTCCCAGAACCAAATCCACTTCGCCCTGCCAGTAACTTTCCCAGACTTGCCCCAATCCCTGTCCGCTGAAGGCCCCGCCCAGGATGAAGACGGCCAAGGCTGCCAGGGCCCCTGCCGCCGCCGCCAAGGCGATTGATCTTTCAGGAGCCCATTCCTGTCGGGCTGCCTCGCCTAGTACCATGGCCACCGCAGCATAGTAGAAATAGTACAATCCGGTCAGGCCGGTGGGCAAAGACCAATAAACCGCCACCGCCCCGGCGCCCGCCAACAGCATCCCTCTGCGTCCGGGCTGGTTTCCCTGCCTCCAGTAGAGCAGCGCCAAAGGTAGTGGGCTCCAAATGCTGATCAGGGCTCCCAATACCGGAAGCAGCCAAGGGATGAAGAAAAGTCCCAAGGACACTCCCGCGGCCAGCGCCGGCACCAGGCCAATGGATGCGCTGCGGCGGTACATAGCCAAGCCCTGGACCAATTATGCCTGCTAGGAGGAAGAGGCAAATGGTAAAAGTGCTATATGCCGGGCCCTCTTGATGGCGTCCGTCAACTCCCGCTGATGGCGGGCGCAGCAGCCGCTGGTCCGCCGGGGGATGATTTTGCCCCTTTCGGTTGTAAACAAACGCAGAGTGCGCGGGTCTTTGTAGTCAATGGTCAGCGAGGAGTCGGCACAGAACCGGCAGACCTTACGCCTTCCAAATTTTCTCCGCCTAAACGCTGCCATGACCATCCTCCGGCTTTTCTTCTGGTTCAGGTTCAGGAGCCGCCTGTTCCTCGTCTTCAGATTCCGGCGACTGGTCCTCTAGGTCTTCAGACTCGTCCTCTTCTTCAAAGGAGGGCGTGTCTTCATCCTGGAGGTCCCCGTGCTTCTTCTCCTCGGCTGCGGCCCTGGCGGCTGCCGCCTCGGCGTCGAAATGGTCGGATATCTTCACGGTGAGGTAGCGGATGACATTTTCGTCGATCTTGAAATTCCGCTCCATCTCGGCTACGGCCTCCGGAGTGGCTCCATATTCAAAAAGGACGTAATACCCCTTGGTGAACTTTTTGACCTCGTAAGCCAGGCGGCGGCGGCCCCAGTTGTCTACTTTAGCAACGTTTGCCCCGGCCTCGCTGAGGATGCCGGTGAACTTGTCCATCACCCCGGTGGTGTCTTCCTCGGGAAGGTCGGGGCTGATGATAAAAAGGGTCTCGTAATGTCTCATGAGTCCTCCCTGCGGCCTAAAACGTCCCCGCATCCTGGCGCGGCCAGGCAGCGGAGAAAGGAGAAATAATTATAGATCAGGGCAAATGGATACCATCAGGACTTGTGGCTGTCAATAGCAGGAGCAAGTTTGTTTTGGGGGCGGGCTTTGCAATTAACGGTTTTTTAAAGGCTTTGCCGGTCCGGGGCCAAGAGGCGGCCCACCAGGACGGCGTCCGGGGGGCAGAGCTCCATGCCAGCCAGTTGCTCAACAGACGCCCAGGACAGCTCGGTGTGCTCCAGGGGTTTGGGCTTGCCGGAAACAATGGTGCAGGCAAAACAATGCAGCCTAAGGGCTGGCCCTGGTTTCAGGTGATCCACGGTGTCCAGGTGTCTTAGCACCTCGATCTCAATGTCCAGCTCTTCCTTTATCTCCCGTTGAAGGCATTGGGCCAGGTTCTCGCCGGGCTGCACCTTGCCGCCGGGAAACTCCCAAAGGCCGGAATCCGCCCGTTTGGCCACCAGCACTTCATGCCCCCGGCGGATCAAGGCGCAGGTAACCAGCAAACAGCCGTCAGGGACAGGGGAGTCAGCGGGTGCTTGGTCTGCAACCTTCATTGAGGGGTTGACTGCTCCTTTTTATTGCGCAGTTGGGAGGTCTTCAGCCTGAGATACCGTTCCTGGGCCTGGGGATAATCAGGGTCTTTGTCCAGTATGCGGGCCAAAAGCTTCATGGCCTGCTCATCTTGGCCTTGGGCTTCGTGGAGTTCGGCCATCTTGAAAAGGATCGAGAGGTCTTGGGGTTTCAGCCTGTGGATAGACTTAAGGATATTGATGGCCTCTGCGTCTTTTTGGTTGGATTCATAAAGGGCGGCCAGCCGGCCAAGCAGGCCAATGTCCTTGGGCCGTTTTTTTAGCATGCGGGTCAGCAGCTTAATGGCATCGTTGTCCTTGCCCTCGGATTCGTACAAATCAAGCAGCTTCTCCTGCAAGGCGATATCATCGGGCAGCACCTTGACCCCCAGGGCCAGGGCCTTGGTGGCTGCCTCTGCGTCCTGCTGTTCCAGGGCCAAGGCTGCGCGCAGCTCATAGTATTTGGCCTGTTTGGGTTTGCTTTTCAGGATCTGGTCCAGAATGGAGGCCAGCTCAGAGGGACGGTGCCGGGCCAAAGGGGTGTAGACGGCGGCAAGTACCTCCAGGTTGCCGGGATCGGCTTTCAGCGTTTTCTTGGCCAGAGCCGTTACCTTTTTCCATTGCTTCAGCTTTATCAGGACCTCCAAGGTGAGCCCTTGGATCTCTTTATCTTCCGGTTTCAGCTTGGCAGCCTTGCCCAGCGCCTCCAGGCTCATCTCAAGCTTTCCTTGCTCCATGGCCAGTACGGCAAGGTTGTAAGCAGCCACCGGGTCTTCCGGCCTTGCCTTGATCAGGCGCTGGTATGCCCGCAAAAGCGCCGGCTGGTCGCCTATCTCCTGGTACAGATTGATTAGACGCAATAATATGACGGCGTCGTCAGGGTCTTGGGCGGCGATCCGCTCCAGGGCCTCGGCAGCCTGGCGCTTCTCCCCGGCCTGGGCCAGGTCAGAAGCAAGGCTTAGCTGCAAGGCCTGGTCCTGGGGGTTCAAGGCCGCTGCCTGGCGCAGGGCCTTTAAGGCTCCCTTTTCATCGCCGGCTTTTTTGCGCACCTGGGCCAGCTCCCGCCATATCTTAGGGTCCCGGGGTTTTAAGCTGGCCAGGTTGTTCCAGGCGGCCAGGGATTCCTGGGGCCTGCCTGCCTTGGCCAGGACTTGGGCCAGGTGGTGATAAACCCTTATGCGCTCTTTTCCCTTTGCCCCCTGAAGCAGCTTTTCCAAAACCATGGCCGCCTCTTGCCAGCGCTCCAGCTTCTGGTTCAGCTCAGCCAGGCGCAACATGAGAATTCGGTCCTGGGGTGATTCCGCCAGGAGCTTGCTCAAGGCGGCGGCCTCTTTTTGGGGCTGTTCCAAGCGGCGGTAGAGCTCCGCCAGTCTCCGCAGCAGGTTGGGATCTTCTTGGGAGGCCTCTATTTGTTCTACAATTTCAACCGCTTCTTTATAACGGTGCGACTCTACATAGAGATCCACCAAGCGCCTCAGCAAAAGGCGGTCGTCAGGGGTCAGCTCCAGGGCCTGGCGGGTGTAATTAATCTTTTCGTCCAGATTATCAGTGGCCTGGGCCCTGCGCAGCCAATCTATGGGCAATAGGCGGGGCAGGACCTTGACCTGACCCAAAAGCTGCCCGTCTTTAAAGGCCTGGACCGTGATCCCCTTGTTATTGTAGACGTTCTCTCTGAGCAGCTCCTTGAGGGTATGGTACTGGCTGAGGTCTGCGCTGGGCGCTTCTTGGATGCGGGTGCTCATGCCCAGGTTCAACCAGGAGTCGCTGACCGCCTTTAGCACCATGAAGGGCGCGTCCGGGTGCAGGGCCAGTACACCGCCGGCCTTGACCCTGACGGTCTGGCCTGCCACGGAAAACTCAATCCAACGCAGACGGGGGCCGGCATCCGGGGCTGCCTGGGCATCTGCCTGATCCTGGGCCGGGCTTGGTGCCACTAAGACGCCCAACAACAGGATGGAGACTGCCATGGTGATTGTGTAGAAGATTGAGCGCATACCCGATTTCGCCCTTGGTGATAGGCCTCTTTTGGAAACCCGCTGGCGCAGCCCCGGCTGTGGGAGCGGGGCGTTTCTTTTTTCTTTCTTTATATCACAATACCGGTCAGCTGGGGGCCTTTGGGGGTCTGCCGTAGGCCCTGAATCAATATTTGGGTCAGGCTCCCCGGCGGCGGAGGCTGTTTAACCCTTACCAGGCAGTAATTGTCGGTTCTAGCCATATCCGAATGCTCCATCACGGCCCAAGGCCGGTTGCCCGGTTGTTTCTCCAGGAAAAGCAGCCGCTTGGCCTGTCCCAGTTCGCGCAGGGTGGCGGCCCGCTGCTTGACCGTCTGCTCAGGCGGGGCGCCGGGCATGGCCGCCGCCCGGGTGCCGGGGCGGCTTGAAAAGGGGAAGACGTGCAAATAGGAAAGAGGCAGGTTTTGGATCAGGGCCCGGGTCTGGTCAAAGGCCTGTTGGTCCTCACCAGGCAGGCCGGCCAGCACGTCCGCCCCCAGACAGATTCCCTCAACCTTTTCATGGAGCTGCTCCACCTGGGAGGCGAAATCCCGGGCCTGGTAGGGGCGGCCCATGGCCCTGAGCAGGCGGTCGCTGCCCGATTGCAGGGGAATGTGCAGATGGCGGCAGACCCGGGGATGATAAGCCAAAAGGTCGATCAGGGAGTCGCTTATTTCGTTGACCTCCAATGATGACAGGCGTATGCGGGGCAGGGGATGGCTGGCGAGCAGGGCCTCAATCAGGGCGGCCAGGTCTGTTTTATCCTCAAGATCAGCGCCGTAGCGGCCCAGGTGCACGCCGGTGAGCACCACCTCGGCTGATCCGGCCTCGCCCAAGGCGGCAAAGGCCGAGCAGGCCTTTTCCAGGGGCAGGCTGCGGGGCCGGCCCCGGGTGAGGGGAACGATGCAATAGGCGCAGCCGGCATTGCAGCCGTCTTGCACCTTCAACAGGGCCCGGGAGCGCCCCTCACCGGCATAGCGTATGCCCGGCACCCAGGGCCCTGAATCCGGCGGGCCCGGCTCTTGGCTTGGCTCCTGGGTTGGGGATGAGACCAGATGGGGCAGGTTGCCCATGTCAGCGCGGCCCAGGACGGAAAAACCCTGATCAATAAAGGCCTGGGCCTCAACCTGGACTCCGCAGCTGGTCACCACCACCCGGGCCTGGGGGTGGGTGCGGGCCAGACGGCGGGCGGCCTGGCGGGATTGGCGGGCGGCGGCCCCGGTGACTGCGCAGGTGAAGACTATTGCCAGATCAACGGTTTCATTTGCGCCCGCCTGGGACCATCCCCTTTGGGTAAGCTCCCGGATGAGGTGGGCGGCTTCGGCCTGATTTACCTTGCAGCCCAGGCAGGAGACCACAAAGGTACCTGCCTGGGTTTTGATTGGCTTAGTATCGTTCACGGGCCTTTTTAAAGGCCTGGGCTGAACGCTCGATCACTTCTGGGGGGCAGCAAAAGGCAATGCGGAAATGACCAGGCCCAAAAAAGCCCGAGCCAGGCACCAGCAAGAGGTTTTGTTCTATGGCGTCTTTGCAGAACTGCACGTCGTTCTCAATGGGGCTTTTGGGGAAGACGTAAAAAGCGCCGTCCGGTTTGGTGAATTCATAGCCGGTCTTACTCAGCACCTCACAGATGAGGTCACGGTTCTTGGCGTAAAAACCCATATCCGCGCTGTCATCCAGACACTGGGCCACCACTTTCTGCATCAAGGCGGGGGCGTTTACAGAGCCCAGGATGCGGTTGGCCACGATGGCCGCGCCTATGAGCATCTCCACGTCAGCGGCCTGGGGGCTGATGGCCATATACCCGATGCGTTCGCCGGCCAGGCTCAAATCCTTGGAAAAGGAGGTCACCACCACGCTGTGGGGATAGATGCTGAACAGGCTGGGGACCTGGGCGCCGCCAAAGACTATTTTGCGGTAAGGTTCGTCGCTGATCAGATAAATCGGCCGCCCCTGGCGCTCACCCGCCTGGCTGAGAATCCGGGCCAACTCTTTCAGGGTCTCTTCGGAGTATATGACCCCGGTGGGGTTGTTGGGCGAATTGATGAGCACGGCATAGGTCTTCTCATTCAGGGCCCCGGCCAGGGCCTCCAAGTCCAGGTCAAAATCCGGCTTGGAGGGAACCCGCACCAGCTTACCCCCGTGGTTGTCCACGTATACGTCGTACTCCACAAAATAGGGCGACGGCACCAGCACCTCGGCGCCGGGGTCCAAAATGGCCTTGAGCACCGCGTTAAGGGCGCCGGCCGCGCCCACGGTCATTATGATATGGTCGGCGCTGAAGGTCGGTCCGTGCAGGCGGGTCAGGTACTCAGCCACCTTGGCGCGCACGTCCGGGTATCCGGCGTTGGGCATATAGCCGTGTGTTCCCAAGGTGTGGTCTTCAGCAGCCTTGGCCAGCGCCTGATAAAACGAGGCCGGCGGATCGAGCATAGGGTTTCCCAGGGAAAAGTCATAGACGTTCTCAGAACCATGCTCGGCCTTCAGCTTGGCGCCCAACTCAAACATGGCGCGGATCATACTGGAGCGCTCCACAGACTCGACCATCTTTTTGGCGATAGGCATTATTAACAACCTCCTGGCAGGGAAAATCAGACAGCCGCAGCAACCCTTTTCAGGCTGTCTGCGGCTGGGAAGCTGATTTTTGGGCGGCAAGCAGGGGCCGGCAGACGAGCCTTACGGCCTGAACCGGTAATAACCCCTAAATCGGGCCACCCCTAAAATCATAGACCCCTCCTTAATCAGGAATTTAACATACCATCGGCGGCATTTTAGGGTCAAGGATGATCACTCGTGCAGCA
The DNA here is from genome assembly GCA_050116255.1 of Desulfarculaceae bacterium. Taxonomy (GTDB): domain Bacteria; phylum Desulfobacterota; class Desulfarculia; order Desulfarculales; family Desulfarculaceae; genus JASFOZ01. The sequence goes on along the minus strand of JASFOZ010000016.1, from coordinate 158 downwards.
AGGGTGGACCCATGTCGTTGAAGGAGAAGTTCTAGAACACGTTGTGTCCGTTGTAGTCGAGTACGCGCAGATCGTCTTCCTGCTTAACGTCATTTAATATGACTTCGTACTGGTTGCCATAGCGTTTACGGACCAGCTCCAGATCCAGCTCCTGGGCG
>JASFOZ010000015.1:0-20622 GCA_050116255.1 Desulfarculaceae bacterium | reverse complement strand
AAAACCTGGAGCTGGCCGCCATCATACCCTTAGGGGTGCCGGCGGATTCGCCCAAATCGCCGCCGCGCAAACCGGCTGTCATCCACCAGCAGCGTTATCAGCAGAAGGCTTGAGCAGGGGGCAAGCAAAGCCAAGCAACCGGGATGCTTGTGAGCTGCCTCATATCAGGCTAACCGGGTCCACGTCCACCACCAGGCGCACCCCGGCGGGAAGGTCCCCCAGCTGGTGCCGGGCCAGGTGCAGGGTGCGGCCCAGGGCGGCGGCGCTGGCTGACTTCATAAGTATCAGATAGCGAAAACGCCCCTGAACCCGGGCCACCGGCGCCGGTGCCGGGCCCAGAACCTCAGTGGAGGAACCCGCCCGCAGGCGGGAGTTCTGCAGATGGCGGGCCAGCTCGCCGGCGGCCCGCACCACGGCGCTTTCGCGCGCCCCTTCCAGGCGCAGGCTCATAAGCCTCTTAAAGGGCGGGTAGCCCAGGGCCCGGCGCTCGTCCAGCTCGGTTTGATAAAAGCCTTGCCAGTCCTGGTTGACCGCCGCCCTGAGGGCATGGTGCTCAGGATCATAGGTCTGGACAATGACCAACCCCGGTCCTTGTTCGCGCCCGGCCCTGCCCGCCACCTGGGTCAACAGGATGAAGGCCCGTTCTCCGGCGCGGAAATCGGGCAGGGCAAGGGCCTGGTCGGCCAAAAGCACACCCACCAGGGAGATCAGCGGGAAATGGTGACCCTTGGTTATCATCTGAGTGCCCACCACCACGTCCACCTGGTGATCGGCGATCTGCTTCAGCAAAGCCCCCATTTTTTTAGGGTCGCCGGCGGTGTCGCGGTCCAGGCGGGCCAGGCGCATGCCAGGCTCCAGCTCGGCCAGCCGGGCGGCCACGGCCTCGGTGCCCAGGCCCAAGGGCTTCATCTGCGCGGCCGGCGCCCCGCATTCAGGGCAGGCAGTGGGTATAGGCCTCTCGTGGCCGCAGGTGTGGCAAAGGAGCTGGCCCCGGCCCTGGTGCAGGGTCAGGCTCAAGGAACAGGCCGGGCAGCCCAGGGTGCGTCCGCAGGAAGAGCAGAGCAGGGCCGGGGCAAACCCCCGCCGGTTTAGAAACAAGATGGCCTGGCGTCCCTGGGCCACCGTCTCCCTGAGGGCCTGATGCAGGCGCGAGCTCATAAAACCAGCCTGCAAACGCCCGGCGCTGCGCAGATCCACCACCTCCAACCGGGGCAGAGAGGCTTTATGGATCCGCCGGGGCATATTCAAAAGGGTCAGTTCACCCTTGTGGGCGCGGTGAAAGGTGGTCACCGCCGGAGTGGCGGTGCCCAGGATCACAGGACAGGATTGTTCCTGGCCGCGCAACAGGGCCAGGTCCCGGGCATTGTAGCGCAGGCGGTCTTCTTGCTTGTAGCCTTCGTCCTGCTCCTCGTCCACACAGATAACCCCGGGCCTCTGCAAAGGGGCGAAGACCGCTGAACGGGCCCCCACCACCACCTGGACCTTGCCCGCGGCGATGGCCAGCCATTGCCCCCGCCGGGCGGCCGGGGTCAGCCCGGAGTGCAGCACCGCCACCTTCTCCGGATTAAAGCGGCTCCTAAGCAGCCCCTCCAGACGCAGGCAAAGCCCGATCTCCGGGGTCAGAATCAATGCCTGCCGCCCCTTTGCAAGCGCCTTTTCGCAGCAGGCCAGATAAACCTCGGTCTTGCCGGAGCCGGTTACGCCGTGGAGCAAAAAGGGCCTGAACACGCCCTCTGCAATGGCGGGAGTAAGCGAGTCCTGGGCGGTTTGCTGGTCCCCACTCAAACGTTGGGGCCGGGGCTCGGGCCACAAGGGCCGGCCCAGGAGGTCGCGCACCAAGGGCCGGTGAGTGATGGACACCCAGCCCTGGGCCTCCAGCTTCTTGCACAAGGCCGTGGCCCGGGGGAATTGCCGGCGAAGCTCAGGCAAGGATTGGGGCCCTTGTTGTTCGAGAATCTCCAGGATGCGGGCAGCCTGGGTGCCCGCCTGGGGGAGGTTGCGGCCCTGACCCTGGCGCAAGGCGGCCATAGCCACCTGCTCACTTCTGACCGGCCCTGCCTTTTGGGGACTTACTGAGCCCAGGCCCGCGGGCAGGCACCAGGCCAGGGCCTGGCCCAAGGGGGCCTGGTAATAGGCGGCGGCGCGGGTGAAAAAGCCCAGGAGGGCCGGAGGCCAGGCAGGAGGGCCGGAGACGTCGTCAACAACGTCCATCACCCATCTCAGCCCCTGGGGATCGCCGGGCTGGGGGCGGCCCAGGGCAAACCCCAGGCGGGGCTTTCCCCTAAGGGGCACCAGCAGCCGGGTGAGGGGATTGACCAGGGGTGCCAGCTCCGGGGAAAGGGCGTAGGTCAGGCCCTGCCACAGGGGAGCGGCCACAGCCACATCAATGGTGTAAGCCTTGGAAGAGCCGGAATTCACCTGGTTCAAAGTTTCAGGCCGGTGAGGTCACGGGCCCACTTGATAAAGCCTTTGCGTTTTTCCTGGGCAGCCATGGCCTCCAGGGCCGCAGGCGTGTGTTCGCCGGACTTCCAGGAATTAATGGGACTAAGTTGGGTACGGCGCAGGAAAGCGGTGGGCACCAAGAAGTTGACGTCCCCCTGCACAGGCTGGAAATACACAAAACCCTTTTTCACGGTCAGGGGCATGGACAGCCCTTGCTCCCTCACCGCGTTAGCTGAGACCACCGGCCGGGGGTAATGATTGATATTCTTGTTTAAAAAGGTGATCTTTTCATTGGTGATTCCGTCCAACTGGAAAGACTCTATCACCACATTACGGCCCAGCTTGGGATCCCAGGCGCACATGCCCCCCTTGATGGGGTTCTCAGGGTCGTTGGCCACCACTTCCATGACCATGTTTACGCCCTCACCGGCCAGCTTCAGACCGGCGGCCAGTCCGGTCAGGTCCAGGGACTGCCCCAGATAATCCAGGTCCTCGATATTAAAAGAAACCTTGTCGTCATACTCGCTGAGGATGGTGCTGAACTCGGGCCAGGTCAGATGGTAGGGATGATTTGTCTCATCCAGGCGAAATACCTGGTTGTCCATGGTGATCTGCATCAGCATCTGGCCGTGGTTGTGCAGACGGCGTTCCGAGGAGGTGTCATACACCCATTTGCCGTCGCGCACAGTTATGCCGTGGAAGGCCTTTTGCACCATAAACAAGGTCTTGTGCCGCTGGAATCCATAGAAGTTGGCCTCCAGGAAGTCTTCCAGCACGGTCTGGTAACTGGCTTCGTTAACCACAATCAAAAGCCGCTGGCGCTTGAGTACATGGGCCGGGTCCTTGCCCGCATCCCGGGCCAGCTTGCTCAAGTCCCAGGCCAGCTGCAGCATGTGGCGGCGGCCCAGGGTAATGGAGCGCAGGCTGTCCGGCGCCACCGGCACCTTTGCCCCCTCTCCCAAAAGGCGGTCCAAGACCTTGGGGCTTAAATCAAGGCGGGGGTTGATGAGGTACTTGGTGCCCAGGCCCAAACGGGTGGCCTCACCGGCGCAGGTGTGCTCCAAAAGAACCCCTCCCTGCAGCAGGGTCTTGACCGCGCGCTGGTGGTCTTTGTCGGTCAGGCTCTCTTGGTCAACCACAAAGATGTCCCGGGGCTCCTCCAGCTTGTTCAGGCGGGGGTAGGCGTTTAATTCCGCCTCAGCACGGGCCACCGCCTCAGGCCCATCCAGGCCCTTCAGTCTTTTGGCCGCCAGGGCTAAGCAGGAGGTTATGTAGGAAGAAAAGTCTTTTAGATCAATTGGTTGTGGTTTGGCGGGATCCAGCATTAAGCTTCCTCGGCAAACAGTTTAAGCAAGCGGCGTACTAGTCTAACCCGAAACGGTGTCCTGGGGCAAATTGTTGCTGTCGCACCAAGGGAAGCCCCACCTTCCATTTTCGTAAATTTGGAATATAGTTGATTATTTACAGCTAGTTAGCCTTGGGAGACCAGTTAACCACAACCAGGCCCATGCTGACCAGGCCCAAGGCGATGAGCAGCCTGAGGGTCAAGGGTTCGCCCATCATTAGCACGCCGCTGATTAAGACCCCGAACACCGGCGTTAAGAAGGAAAAGGCGTGCAAAAGGCTCACCTGGTAGCGATGCACCATGACAAACCAGGCGAGATAGCTGATAAATACAACAATAACCGACTGATAGAACAAATTTCCAGCCGTAGACCAGGAAAAGGCGGAGACCTGAACCGGCTCCAGCCAAAGGCTCAATCCCAACAAGAGGGGTACAGAAAACAAGGTCTGGTACAAGAGGGTGTGGTGGGGAGAGGAATCCTCCACCATAAAGCGCTTTATATATAAGGTGGTCGCCCCCCAAAAAGCCCCGGCGACCAGGGCCAAAAAGTCGCCGAACCATGATCCCCCGCCAGCCTCTCCCAACTGGCGGCTGAACAAGACCACCACCCCGGCAAAGGCCAGGATCAGCCCCATCACCTTCCACCGGTTGAGGCGGTCGTCTTTAAGAAAGAAGTGCGCCCCCAGAGCCACGAAAAAAGGAGCAGTATATACAAGAACATAGATGCGGGATGCATAGTGAAATCCCAGGGCGTAATAGATCAGGGTAAACTCGCCCCCAAATAGCAGGGCCGCTACGATTCCGTGCAGGGACAAACGGAGGGAGGGAAACAGAACCTTGCCCCGGATCAGCATCCAGGCCATCAGGCAAAGCGCCGCCACAAAGGAGCGTATGGTGGCCTGAAAAAGCGGGGATACATCTTTGACCGCGAACTTGACCATACCCATGTTGGCTCCCCAGACCATGGAAACAACCACCAACAAGGCCATGGGCTGCCAATTCAGTTTATTCTGGGTCGTCACGCTTGCCATCCCCCGTGAGGCCATCTAAACCGGCCGCTTGGCCAACCAATGCCTCTGGACGTTTAAGGCGAATATCTTCCCTCTTCTGTTAACTTGGCAATTTATTTGAAAATTTCGATAATTAATGTCTCCTAAACCGGGGTCTCCTTGGGATGGTGGTTGACCAGTACAAGGCCCAGGCTGACCAGGGCCAAGGCAGAAACCAGCCGCCAGGTCACGGGCTCACCCAGCATCAACATCCCGCTTATAAACACCCCGAAAACCGGGGTGAGGAAAGAAAAGGCGTGCAGCAGGCTGACCGGGTGCTTCTTCACCATCATAAACCAAAGCAGATAGCTGATGAAAACGATAACAAAAGATTGATAAAACAAAACACCGGCGCTGACCCAGGAGAATCCCTTTATTGGTTCCGGCTCCAGCCAAAGGCTGATCCCCACTAGCAGGGGTGTGGAAAAAAGGGTTTGCTGCAACAGCACCTGGGAAGGGGCCGACACCCCTATAGCGAAGCGCTTGACAAATATGGTGGTCGCCCCCCAGAGGGCCCCACCGATAAGAGACAGCAAATCCCCCCAAATCATGGCCTGCCCAGTCGCCGCGAACTGGGGAACAAACAAGATTAAAACCCCTATAAAGGCCAGAATCAGGCCAGCCACCTTCCAGGTGTTGAGGCGGTCGTCTTGCAGGAAAAAATGGGCCCCCAGGGCCACGAAAAAGGGCGCCGTATGCACCAGCACATACACCCGGGAGGCCAGATGAAAACCGACCGCATAGTAAATAACTGCAAATTGGGCAGCGAAAATAAAGGCCAATATCCAGCCGTAGCCCACTGCCTGTCTGGAGGGGAAAAAGGGGATGCCTTTGATCAGCATCCAGGCCATGAGAAACAAGGCCCCGCCAAAGGAACGGATGGCAGCCTGAAAGATCGAGGCCACTTCCGGGGCGGCGATCTTGACCATCCCCATATTGGCCCCCCAAAACACACAGAGGACAATCACCAAAGCAGCGGGTTGCCAGGGAAGATTGGGCTTGGACAAGCGTTCACCTCGCTTGAAGTAAAAGGCTAGATCACTACAACATTACTCAGACCCGGTCAACCCCCAGCCAGTCTGCCATTAAGGAATAGAGGCCGGTGAGGTGCTCCGGGGCGTCCTGGGTAAGGCCGCCTCCCAGCCATGAGGCCATCGCCCCCTGGGGCCGGTGGGTGCCGGTCAAATGACTCTTGCCCCAGATGCCGGATTTGCCCAGGCCCGCACGCATTGAAAAGCCCCAAGAGGCCTCAACCACCAGATCCGGAGCCAGGGCGGCCTGGGGCCCGCTATAGAGGTCGCGGCCCCGGTGGACCTTGGCCACCAGTCCCTCTCCGTTTAGATCCAGCGCTGAGAGCTCCGCCCTGATGCCTTCCAGAGTCTTCTCCGCTTCTGATCCTGGACGCAGCCTCCCCCCGGGAAAACGGCCCGCCCAGTGCAGATAAATCCTTCCCGGATCAAGGGCCAGGGCCTGGGTTTGGGGGAGTATCCGCTCCTGGCCCGGCTCTCCCTGCACATGCAAATAACCCCGGCTCTGAAGCCAGGGATTCAGATACACCTCGCTTTTAATAGGGCCGAAACCGTGGTCCGCCACCAGCAGCCAGGCCAGATCGCCGCTTTTAATTTGGGGGGCCACCATTTGCTCCACAACCCCCAGGTATTCATCTATGCGCCGGTACACAGCCAAAACCAGCTCAGACAAACTGGGATCAGGCTGGTTTAACACTGGCCAAAAAAAATGATTTACCCGGTCCGTCTCCGTGATCACGGCCACATAGAGGTCCCAGGGCTGGGAGAGCATCCGGGTGAAAAGATCAATACGGGCGTCAAGCACCTGCATAAGGTCCTGAATCAGGGCCTGGGGCTGGGTCTGTCCCAGATCCAGGTCAGCCTCAGGCCGGTAGCCCATCTCCTCCAGGTGATGCCTAAAGGAAGAAGGATACACCCCCCGCTCCAGGTCCGGGGTCACAAAACCGGAGACCATGACCCCCTTGAGGGGCCGGGCCGGGTAGGTCAGGGGCACGTTCAGGACCGCCGCCGCACGCCCCGCCTGGGAGACCCGGTCCCACAGGCGCGGGCAACGCACCATGTTCCCGTGCGCCGGCCGGACCTCATAGGAACCGGGTTCAGGCAGGCCGAACCCAAATATCCCGTGCACTCCCGGCTCCTGGCAGGAAAACAAAGAGGTCCAACACACAGGCGACACCTCGGGCAGGGGTGATGTCACCTCCCAGGCCCTTCCCTTTTCCAAGAGACCGGCCAGATTGGGCATCACCCCCTGACCGGCCAGGCGCACAGCCAGCTCCAGGCTGAGCCCGTCCAGTCCGGTGACGATCAGCCTTTTGGCGGCCACTGCTTTTTGGCCTGCTTCCAGATGTCCCAGCCGTTGCTGCTGCCCAGGCGGTCGGCCCCGGCCCGGATCAAGGCGGCCGCCTGTTCCAGGCTCCGGATCCCCCCCGCCGCCTTGATCCCCAAGGCGCCGCCCACCGCCTCTTTCAGCATAATCACTTCAGCCGGGATGGCAGGGCCTTGAAAACCGGTGCCGGTCTTGACCATATACACCCTGGTGGGCGCCAGGGCCTCGGCCAGGCTGCGGCTCAGCTGCGGGCCCAAGGCCGAACATTCCAGAATAACCTTCACCCGGCTGGGGGCTGCGGCCCGGGCCACCTGGGCCATCTCATCCACGGCCCGCTCCACTTCTCCCCCCAGGGCCAGGCCCCGGTTAAGCACCACATCCAGCTCGTCCGCCCCGGCCTGGGCCAGCTCCCTGGCGCTGGCCTCCTTGGTCTGGGCGCTGTCGCTCCCCAAGGGAAAAGACACCACCGTGCATGCCGACACCGGGCTGCCGGCCAGGGTCCGGGCCGCCGTGTCCAGCATCCAGGGCAGAACGCAGGCAGCAGCGCAGCCCATCTCCAGGCACTGGTCCAAATGCCGCTTCAACTGGTCCGGGCCGGCGGCGGGATCCAAAAGGGTGTGGTCCATACGGCGGGCAAGGGAATGGGGGCTCATCTCCAGATTGGGAATCTGGGTGGCCAGCCCTTCGTCAATCTCCCGGGCATGCTGGAGCCAGTCCTCCTCCACAAACAAGGAGGCGTAACCTTTTTGGCTCACGAACAGGCCGTCATAAGCGGTGTCTTCGTAGGTGCGCAGCAAAAAAGGGATGTCCGCCTCTTCCAAGGCCCCGCACCAAACATCGGCCTGGAAGCGGTTTTCCAGGACCCTCAACAAAACCATGCCTTTTGTCATCTATCCGCCCTCGCCGCCAAGGACCTGGAGGCAATCCTCCAGGATCTTATCCATGGCCCGGCCCTTATATTGAGATCTTATGCGGTCGGACAGCTCGGTGGCCCTAAGCCACCGGGGCTTGCTCAAAAAAATTTCCAATCCCTTTTTCACCATCTCATACTGCCTGGCCTTGGCGGTGGGAATTCCCACGGCCACACCCAAATCAGCCAGCAGCCTGGCGCTGATGGTCTGCTCGGCCTGCTTGGGGAACAAAAGCTGGGCCAGGCCGGCGGCGGCCACATCCTGGCACATGGATCCGCCGTGATGAACCATGGCCCGGAAGTCGTTGAATATGTAATCCAAGGCCTGGGGGCCGGCGTGCAGCCTTAAAGAGGGGCTAGAATATTTTTGGCGCATCTGGGGCGAAAAATCCCTCACATAGGCCTCACAGGGGTGCTTAAGGCTCGCCAAGGCCTTGAGAATATTGGGTGTGGAGCTGAAGGCCCCGTCCAGATAGGCGAAAAACATCTTTTTCTTCTTGTTAATGGCCACCCGGGGCCCCACCGCCTCATTCTTCAGTTCGGGTAACTGGGGTTCATCCCGGTGCCGGGCATAGGGGTCCAGCAGCTCCAGGCTCAAAACATAGGAGCGAAAAGGATGAAAAAGCTCTGCTAAGTGGCCGGGGAGGGAAATCCCCAATTCTTCACAGACCCGGGCAATGACCTCTTCAATGTTTCGTTGCTTCTTCAGGGTCTGGGGAGGCAGATCCTTCATCCAGGGCCGTATGGGCGGCAGGGGGTTTCGGTTGGGGGGCACCGTGAATCCGGTGCCGATCACCACCGTGGGCACCCGCTTGAAGGCGGCCAGATTCAGGCCGGGGCTGTAATCGGAGATGATCAAGGCCGGCTTCACCGCCTCGATGATGCTCTGCCAGGCCATGGTCATCATTTTCACTACGTTGAGATCGCTCCAACCCAGTCCATCCAAAATGTCAGCCAGGCTGCCGGTGGCCTGCTTTTTTTTCGGCACCAGATAAGGGGCCTGGAACACATCCACGTTCAAGTCCTTGAACAGGGCCACACTGGAAAGGGTTCTCACCGCCAGGACCGGCTGATGGCCATGCCTTTGCAGGCCTTTGAGCATCGGCACCAGCGCCCGCAAATGGCCCAATCCGGTGCCCATCTCCCATCCCAGCAAGACTTTGGCCATCTCATTCTCCCCGGCTTTGATCCAGGCCCCACGGTGCTGTGCCGCCAACTTCTGGAGGCCAGCGCAGCCTGCAGACCTGGCCTGGAGAAAAAGTGGCAACCACAGGACCTAATCTAACAAAACCTTTTTAACAACACAATTTGATCGCCTTAAAATTAAAAAGGGGCTGGTTTGGTGAAACGCCTCCCTAGCCCGGCAAAGGGCCTCTTTGATATTTCCAAAGCATGGAGACGGAGACAAAAAATTTAGTCCTAGTTGACAAAAGCGAGCGGAAGCCGCTGCACTTCGGCGCCAGCACCCTCTTCTACCGCAGGCTCAGCTTGGGCGCCCTGGCCAGCCTTGAGAAGACCCACACAGTTTATCAACCCCGGCCCGGGGGAGGGCCGCCGCTGGCGGTGGTGCCTGCCGCGGCCTTGGAGGCGGCCCTGGTAGCCCATGTGCTGGTGGATTGGGAGGGGGTTGCCGGCCGGGAGGGAAAGGAAGAGGCCTTCAGCCCGGAGGCGGCCCGGCGCCTTCCCGCGGAGGTGCGCCGGCTTCTGCTCAAAGAGGCCCAGAAACTCTAGGTCCAAAAGGATAAGGAGCCAAAATTGCAAAGAGGAATTCAGATCATAGACCCGGAGGAGCGTTTCACCCTGGATATGGACGGAGCCCATTTCAAACTGCGGCGGATCGACTCGGCCACCCTGATGGCCATCGAGCGTTCGGTGGGGGGAGGCCAGGAGGAGAGCCGTCAGATGAACGACGAGGTTTTGGATTACGTACTGGTCGACTGGGAGGGGGTCACCAGCCCCTTGGGGGAGACGGAGGTCCCCTGTACCCGGGAGAACAAGCTTAAGCTGCCCACATCAGCCAAGCTGAAGGTCCTGGCCGCGGTTCAGGGCGCCCGGGCAGAAGACCAGCCCGCTTAAGCCTAGGATAGGTTCAGGGGGCGGCGGCCCCGGAGCGGGCGCCAAACTTGACTCCATGCGCCCTGGCTCTCAATCCGCCGCCCCCAACTCAAACACCCATTTTGGGCCTTGATTCTTCTTCGGAAGCCGCTTTAAGACGCCTGTCCCGCCTTTTCCTCAGCAGACGGAATGCGTCAAGTGGCAGCAGGGCGGAGCCTGTGCGGTCAAGTGGCCGTGGCCCGTCTCGAAATAGTGGGGGCAAGCCTGCCTGCAGCCGCAGGCTTAGCGGCGCCTCCCAGCCATCGCCCGCTTTCAAAACCGCCCGCCAGGGCATCGGGGGGATAATCCTGGAGAAATTGGTTCTGCGGCACCGGCAAGCGTCTTGTGGCAACGCCCCCACAGGGCATTTAACTACAAACCTCAGGCCCAAGGCTTGGAATGCGAGGTTAAGGCCTTGGATTAAACACTTAAAGGGCTTTGACAGTTTGATTGACAATTTAGCATATTATTCATATATCCGGTTTTCACTGTTCCCCCCTGTTTGGCATCGGTATTTATTATTCCTCAAAACACAACAGAAAGGCGGAGCGCATGGAATCCTTTAGCCTCAGGGATGAGAAATGCATTCCATCCAGCAGGCCTGAGTTGAAGTTCCTTCCCGAGTGGATCAAACAGGTCACTCCTCAGGATCTCCCAGAAGTGTATCAAGAAATGGCTGAAGTCATCGGCGTAGAGGCTACGGTTTATCTGGCCCGCATCTTTGCAGGCACCAGCGTGTATTTTCCCAAACTGGAACGGGCCCTTTTGAGCCAGCGCAACCGGGTGATCAGGCGCGAGTTCGACGGCGCCAACATAAAGATGCTCGCCCGGCGCTGGGGTCTTTCCGCTCGTCACGTACGCCACATCGTTAACCCTCATCCATCCAGGTAGGTTTTCCCGCGCAAATTGATCACTCATAGGGGCCGGTTGGCGGCCGTATCGGGCGGAGACACCTGTTGAACGTGTCTCCGCTCTTGGTTTCCGGGGTCTCTTTTTGGGTTCTGCCTCAATTGGTCTTCCCTTTTATAGCGGCTATGTTCGGTTACGCCGGGGGATGAAAACCGCCCCAGGCAAAAACCAGGAGGAAGGAATGAACCCATTGAACACCGCCATTGGCCAGGCCGCAGCAACAGCCGTATCTACCCAGAGGATAGCCGGTTTTCCAGCAACAGCACCCCTGGGCCGGGTGAAAACCTTGGGCCGCCAGGCCCCATGGTCTTGACGGGGCATGAAAAACACATGGCCGAAGATGAGCTTAAGGTTGCCCTGGAAAGCCTGCGCGGCGAGGTCAAACGCCTCAATACGGTTTTGAAAATGAGCATGGCCGAGCAAAGACGCATAAACGCAGACCTGACCGCAATCATTCAGCGCCAAGCCGAGAGCCTGGAGGACAACGAGTCCCGCTTGGACAAGTTGCAGACCAGGCTGGCCGCATATACCGGCGGCCTTATGGCCCTTTGGTTCTTCTTTCAGATCGCCCAAAAATTCTTGAGGTGACCAATGGATAAAACCTCGCGCCTAATCGCCAAGGGACTCATCGAGGAAAAACGCGAGCGACTGAAGCAGCTCGAGATCAAGATCGACCGCCTCACCAAGGACATCAATTACTACATCTACAATCTGGACGGAATCGAGGCCATGCGGGTGGAGCACGCTGGGCAGGCCATGGAAGAGCTGGTGGCGGCGGTCCGCGAATACAAGGCCCTGTGCAGCGAACTCAAGGAATTCAACTGCTGATGGCCAAATCCCCAACACAGAAGCAGTCCCCCTCAAAACCGAAAACCGTGGACCCCCGCAGTGCGGCCCGGGTGCTCAGGGAGGTTTTGGAGCGCAAGGTAAAGCGGATCGCCGCCAAAGGCGACATCGACCGGGATGAGGCCGACGAAGTGGCCAAGATCGGGGCCGCGCTTTCCAAGCTGGAGCGGGACGGGCTGGATCTGAAGGCCGCGGCCCTGGAGATCGGCGAGCGCCAGGCCGGATTCGCCGCCCGCTGGGAGGCGGACCAGGTCAAACGGGCCTATGTGGCGGATTTTTTAGCCGCGTTTTTCCGGGATCTGGAAAGGGAAGGCTAAGACCCATGGCCATGGCAGCCCGCAAGATCAACACCACCACCTTCCGCCGCCGGGCGGCTGAGGTGGTCACCCGCCTGCGCAACGAGGTCTCCCCCTTTGGACCCCAGGACGCCCCCCAGGCGGAGAGGCTGCGTCTCAGCGCCGAAGACCCCTTTTACTTCTTCAGGACCTACCTGCCTCATTACTTCAGCCATGACTTCGCCCCCTTTCACCGGGAGCTTCTGGAGCTTTTGGCGCCCCGGGCCAAGGCGGTGGTGCCGGTGGTGGTGGCCGCGCCCCGGGGTTTTGCCAAGACCACCCTGGTCAGCTTCGGCTATGTGCTGCACCAGGTGCTCTTTGGCCGGCGGCGTTTTGTGGTGTTGGGGTCCAACACCGCCGACCTGGCCAAGGACCTGGTCTCCTACCTGCGCCTGGAGCTGGCCCACAACCAAAGGCTGCTGATGGACTTCGGGCCTTTGTGCGAGGCGAAGGGGCCGGCCGATGATTTCATAACCGGCGCCGAGGTGCGCATCCTGGCCCGGGGATCGGGGCAGCGGCTGCGGGGCCTGAAGCATGGCCGCTTCCGGCCCGACCTGGTGATCCTGGACGATCTCGAAAACGATAAAAACGTGAAAAACCCCAGGCTGGTGCGCGAGCTCCTGGACTGGATCAAGGGCGCGGTGTATCCGGCCATCGACCCCGGCGGCAGCCTTTTTATCATCGGCACCATCCTGGCCAAAAAAAGCGCCCTGGCCACCATGCTCCACTCGCCGGAGGAGCCCTATGCCCGCTTCACCCGGCGCATCTACCGGGCTATAGATGAAAAAGGCCAGTCCCTGTGGCCCGCCCGCCATCCGCTCAAGGATTTGCTGCGCCAAAAGCGGCTCATGGGAAGCCTGGCCTTTAACAAGGAAAAGCAAAACGACCCCCGGGACGAAGAAGGCCTGTTTCAGGAGGAGTGGATTCGCACCTACCACCCCTCGGAGATCGAGGGCCTGAAACTGGCGGTTGCCGGCTTTTTGGATCCCAGCCTGGGCCAGGGCGAGGCCCACGACTACAAGGCGGTTATTAGCCTGGGCCTGGATCAGGACCAGGGAATCTTTTACCTTCTTGACGCCTTTATCCGCCGCTGCTCCATTGACCAGCTGCTGAGGGCGGTCATCACCCGCCAGGCCCGCCACGCATATCTGATCTTCGGCATCGAAGACAATCTCTTCCAGCGCCTATTGCTGGAGGAGTTCGCCCGGGCCGCCAAGGAGCACCGGGTGATCCTGCCTCTTAGGGGCGTGACCCACCGCCTGGCCAAGGAGACGCGCCTGGCGGGCCTCAGCCCCCTGGTGGAGCGGGGCCTTATCCGCTTCATGCCCTCACATTCGGACCAGTCCCTTTTGATCGAACAGCTTGTCCACTTTCCATCCCCCAACGTGCATGACGATGGGCCCGACGCCCTGGAAGGAGCGGTCTCCTTGCTCAAGGGCGCGGGAATAAACGTGTGGTGAGGTGAATATGAAATCTTGGCTGAAACGAATCACGCGGCCCTTGGTGCGCCGCCGTCTGGAGCTGCCGGCCCCTCCCCTGCCGCCGCCGCCCTTTCTGGGCGGATCAGGGCTGGGAAGCCGCGCCCGCCAACTGGCCGCCTATCAAGGCTGGGTCTTCGCCGCGGTCAACGCCATCGCCCAGCGGGTGGCGGGTATGCCGCTTCGGCTCTACTCCCAGGGCGGCGACGGCCTGGGGCCGGAGATCGCCGCCCATCCCCTGCTGGACCTTTTGGCCCGGCCCAATCCGGTGATGACCCGGCGCATATTCCGCTTCACCCTGGTCACCCATCTGGAGCTGACCGGCATGGCCTTTGCGCTGGTGATACCCAACCGCCTGGGCCTGCCGGGCGAGTTGTGGCCCCTTTCCCCGGCCGACCTGGTGGAGATCAGCTGCGGCAGTGACACCCGCCAAGCCCTGAAAGGGTTTGTGTTTAACGGCCCCGAAGGCAAGCAGATCACCTACAGCCCCCAGGAGGTCATCTATTTCCGCCACCCCAGCCCCCGCTCGCTGATCTATGGGGCCAGCCCCATCGAGGCCATGGCCCACGCCTTTGACATAGATCTGGCGGTTAGGGTCTACCAGCGCAATTTCTTTAGGAACTCGGCCCGGCCCGAGGTGGTGTTGCAGACGGAACAGCGGCTCACCGAAGATGAGGCCCGCCGCATCCTCACCCGCTGGAATCAAAAGCATCAGGGCCTGGCCCATGTGTTCGAGCCCACGGTGCTGGACGGCGGCCTGGAGGTGAAACCGCTCACCTACTCGGCCAAGGACTTCGAGTTCATGGCCCTGGCGGGCTGGACCCAAGACAACATCCTGGCCGCCTTCGGGGTGCCGGCCGGGAAGCTGGGCCTGGTCAAGGACATCAACCGGGCCAATGCCCTGAGCATTGACATCACCTTCAACGCCGAATGCATAAAACCGCGCCTGGACCTGATCGAGGACGTGCTCAACGCCTTTTTGATCCCCCGCTACCGGCAAAGCCTGGCCCTCAGGCACGACAATCCAGTGCCCACCGACCGGGCCCAGAGCCACAAGGAGGCCATGCAGCAGCTGGACCGGGGGGCCCTGACCATCAACGAATTCCGCACCGTCCAAGGCAAGCCCTCGGTCTCCTGGGGCGACATCCCCTACCGGCCCCTGCCGGAGCAGACTCCGGCTACCCCGGATGCGGTTGAGCGCTCATCTGAGCCCGGCCGCCTGCAAAAAGAGGCGGAGCGGCTGGCACGCAAGCACTACCCCCGCCTGACGGCGCGCTTTGCCGGCTGGTCCCGCCAAAAGGTCAGGGCCGAGCTGGAGCAAAGCCCCGGACTCTTGCAGGGCCTGGTCCCCGGTGATGCCAAGCCCGAAACCGCCAAGCGGCTAAAGAACTATTTCTGTCAATGCCTGCTGCAGGGCCTGGAACTCAAGCCGGTGCTCAGCGGCTTGAAACAAGCGCTCTAAGGAGGACAGTCATGAAGCTGGTACACAAGCTCATTAATTTCAGCGTAAGTCAGGTGGACGATCAGGCCCGCACCTTCTGGGCGGTGGCCTCCACCGGGGGCGTGGACCGCCAGGGCGACGAGATCATCGCCCAAGGCTGGGAGCTGGACAACTTCCTTCAAAACCCGGTGATTCCCTGGGCCCATGACTACGAGCGGCCCCCGGTGGCCAAGGCCCTGGAGGTCAGGGTGGACGGGGACCGCCTTTTGTTCCAGGCCCAGTTCCCCGGGGCCGAAGAATACGCCTTTGCCGACACCATTTTCCGCCTCTACCGGGGCGGGTATTTAAGCGCCTTCTCCGTGGGGTTTGCGCCGCTTGAAAGCGAGGTAGTGACCAACATTGTCAATGGCCGCACCCTCACCGGAACCCGCTATTTAAGGCAGGAGCTCTACGAAATCTCCTGCGTGACCCTGCCGGCCAACCCCCAGGCTCTGGTGGCCCTGAGCGCCGCCCCCCGGCCGCTGCCCAACCCCATGCCTGTCAAGAAACCCCAACCCGCGGGCCTGGGCGCGGTCCGTCAGGCCCTGCTCGGTACCGGCCTGGACCGGCTGATCATCAGCCGTCTCAGGCACCGCCTGGGACAGGGGCAGAGCCAAGACTAGGAATCATGGAAACCGTTTGCATGAGAAAGGAAGCCAAGAATGGATGACCGTGAATTAATCGCTCTAATGGAGAGCGCCACCGGCCTGGAGCTTGATGAAACCAAGATAAAAGGGCTGATCGACGAACGCCTGGGCCGGGTGCTCAAGGCGGTGGAGCCCAAGAGCATACGGGTCGGTGAAGACATTCATGACAGCGCCGTGGGTTTCAGCCGCTTTTTGGGGGACGTGCGCCGCTTGGGCATGGGTCAGGCCCCCCGCCACGGCGGCGAGATGGTGCGGACCATAAATTCCGGGATGAAACCGGTCTCAGCCGCCGAGGTCAAGGACCTGCGCGAGGGCGCCACCAGCGCCGGCGGCTACCTGGTATCCAGCGAGCAGGCCGGAGAGGTCCTCAACCTGGTGAACAAGTTCAGCGCCATCAAGGACCTCTGCCGCCAGGTGCCCATGAACGCCCACCAGATAACCTTCCCCACCATCAGCGAGGGCCTCACCGCCTATTGGGTGCCTGAGGCCAGCGACACCGAGGGCAAGACCGTGGATGGCAGCGATCAGGCCGGCGGAGAGAAGCCCCGGTCCGAGCCCACCTTCGGCCAGCTGCCCGTTACCGCCCATGTGCTGGCGGTGAAGGTGGTGGTGAGCAACCAGCTCCTGGACGACAGCGACCCCTCGGTGGACCAGGTCCTGCAAAACCTGTTTGCCGAGACCATCGGCCAGGCATTCGACGTGGCCGCCCTGCGCGGAACCGGTGCCGCCACTGATCCCATCACCGGCCTGGCAGGCAAGATCACCACCAACGACCTCACCACCGGCGGCAGCTTTGACTTCGACAATGTGGTCGATTTGATCTTCAGGATCTATGAGAACGCGCCCTTTGCCGCCGAGGTGCCGGTGCTGGGCCACCCCAAGGCGGAGAAGATCCTGATGAAGCTCAAGGACTCCAGCGGCGACTACATCTACCGCCAGCCGGGGCAGCCCCGGGCCGAAGCCGAGAGCCGCCCCCGGATCTGGGGCGAGCCCTTTGTGCGCGACCCCAACATCCTGACCAATTTGGGCGGCACCACCGATGAGACCCGCCTCTTTGCAGGCGATTTCGCCGGCAGCGCCATTGTGGGCCTGCGCACTGGCATGGTGGTAAAGACCAACCCCTGGGCCGAGCCCTATTTCAGCTACAACCAGACCTGCTTCCTGGCTGAGGTGCGCATCGGGTTCAACCTCAGCGATGAAAAGCGCTTCGCCAAGCTGGAGGCCGTGCCCACCAGCTAAGGGCCTAATGACGCCTATGCCAAGGCTGCAATGATCAAACCAGATTCCGGGGCCCCGTCAGGGGCCCCAGGGAGCCAAAGTCATGACCCAGATCCTGCCAGCTTCGCCATCCTTCAAAAAGAAGCCAAAGGAGGCCTGCCATGGCCCTGTCCTCTGACGCCCTCACCACCCTGGAAGCGCTGAAAACCTATCTGCAGATCTCCTCGGATGAAAACGACTCCTTTATCGAAAGCCTCATCGAGGCGGTGAGCGCCCATTTCAAGGCCTATACCGGACGCAACCTCACCGCCCGCGACTATTCCTCTGATCCCCTGGACCAGGCCTATGACCCAGACAATGCCATCCTGGACGGCAGCGGGCACGCCGATCTGATATTGCCCCAGTATCCCCTGGTAAGCCTCAGTACCCTGATGATCGAAGGCACAGAGGTGGATCAGGCCTCAGCCGGCGATAACTTCGGCTGGACCGCCGACCGCCCGGCTGGAGTCATCTCCCTGATCAACGGCTTTTTCCCCCGGGGACGCCAAAACGTGCGCCTGGCCTACCAGGCCGGATACCAGACTGTGCCGGCGGACCTCAGCCAGGCCGCCCTGGAGCAGACCGCCACCCGCTTCCAGGAATCCGCCGCCGGCCACGGACGCCTGGGCATCAGCGCCCGCACCCTGGCCGACGGCTCCATCTCCTACACCCAGCAGCCGCTATTGCCCCAGGTGCGCGAGGTCCTGGACCGGTACCGCAACCGGAGCCTGCTGTGATCGAGATCAAGCTGATAGCGCCCCGGGAAAACCCCCTGGAGCGGCTGAGCCGCCGACTGCCCGCCATTTTGCGCAAGTCCCTGGAGCAGGCCCTGGAGGTGGGTCTCCGGGCCGTCCAAAGGCGGATGGGCGCGGGCGGGCCCCGCATACGCAGCGGCAGGCTGTTGCGCTCGCTGAGAAAACGGATCAGCGGCCAGGGCCTCAGGCTCCGGGGTGAACTAATGGCCCTGGCGCCCTATGCCGGGGCTCAGGAGCATGGGGCCGTGATCCAGGCCCGCAAGGGCAAATACCTCAAATTCCAGGTTCAGGGCCGCTGGGTCCAATCCCGCCGGGTGATCCTGCCGGCCAGGCCCTATCTGCGGCCCGGCTCCCAGGCCGCAGCCCAGGCCCTGGAAAAATTCTTTTTTGAAAACCTTGAACAGGAGCTGTCATGACCCGCTCCCAGATCATCTCAGACCTGATGGACTGCCTGGGGGAGATAAAGCCGGAGAACGGCTTCAGCACCAGGCCGGCCGAGATCAAACGCGGCATTCACCTGGCCGAGGAGATGAACGACCTCCCCGGGTTGACTCTGTTCAACGAAAGAGTGGAGACCACCGACGCCGCCAGCCAGAGCGCGGAAAGGCTGCTGGTTCTTCACCTCTGGGGCGCGGCCCGGGCCCCCCATAGCGATTACAGCGGCCTGGACCAATTGGCCGCCGATTGCATGAAGGCCTTGGGAGACCCTGACCTCAACCCTCATTGGGCCCGCACCAGCGCCACCCGCCTGGAAGTCTATGAGGGCGGGGCCGGCGACCCCTTGGGCCTTTTTGACCTGGAGATAGAGGTGACTTATGAGTCCCCCTTGCATCAGCTTTAACCAGCGCAGACCGGCGTGCGGCCAAGGCCCCGGCCTTTGCCCGCGCTGAATGAGTTTATCCCAGAACCATTTCTAAAAGGAGAATAGACATGAGCAGTGGTAAAGAAGTTAAAGCCGCCTTTAAAAAGGCCTCCACCTGGGGCACAGCGGTGGCGGTGGTGGACGCCGACGCCCTGCTGATCACCAACGAGAGCATCACCCGCACCCGCGAGCATCTGCCTGACGAGTCCGCGGGACAGGCCTTTCACGTGGACTCGGACCGGGGACTGGTCACCTGCGGCGGCGACATGGGCGCCTACATGCGCTACCAAGGCCTGGAGGTGTTGTTGGCCATGGCCCTGGGCACGGCGGGCGCACCCACCCAATTGGAGTCCAGCACCGCTTATCAACATGAGCTGCGCCTGGCCGACGACACTGACGGCCTGTTCGGCACCCTGGCTCTTTACAAGGGCATCTCCGCCCATGAGTATGCCGGTTGCAAGGTGGACGGGTTCACTCTGGAAGGGGAGGCCGGCCAGCCCCTTAATGTGACCCTGAACCTTATCTGTGACGACCTGGCCATAAACACCACTTCCGGCACCAATACCGCCGCTGCCCTGGCCGCCTTGGTCACCCCCGCCCGGGGCAACCGGGTGCTTTTCCGGCAGGGGCAGTTTCTGATCAACGACGCCTCCGACGCCGCCCTTACCTCTGGGGACGCCATCGCCCCCAACCGTTTCAGCCTCACCTTCAAGCGGGGGCTGGTGGGCGATCACCTGGCCGGGGGCAACGACATAATCGCGGAGCCCACCTGCGCCGCCTTTCCCGAGATCAGCCTGAATCTGGAGTTCCCCGCCTACACCAGCGACACCTTTCTCAACGACATGGGCGCGGATACGCGCAAGAAAATGTCACTCACCTTCACCGGCGGCGAGATCGAGCCCGGATACAACTACAAGCTGGAGGTCTTGATACCGCACTTGGTTTTGACCAATGCCGAGGCCGCGGTGGACAGGGCGGGCAAAATCGCCCACCCCATCACCGCCAGCCTGCTGGGCGCGGAGACCGCCCCCAGCGGCATGGAGGGGATCACGGCTCCCTTTGCCGTCAACCTGGTCAACACCCGCACCAGCGACTGCCTGGCTTAGGCCCTCCATCGCTATAAACATGTCGGTTAATGCAAAAAGGCCGGCAAAGCCCCGCCCGCCAAAGGCGGGGCTTTTATTTTTGCCTCAGCCCTGGGCAGGCTCAGGCAGATAAAAATCACCGCCTTGGCAAGTGGAATGTATTTGCTTTGGAGTTAGGCCCCGGGATTCAAGGCAGGCCTGGGCAGTAAAGAAGGGTTGTCACATATTCCCGGCCCGGGCCGAGCTCACCTGGAAGGCCTGGCGCATGATCTGGCGTGCCAGGGCCTTGGGATTGGTCTGGCGAAGCTTGCCGTGCACAGCCAGGGTGGCCACCGCCAGGGTCTTGCCCGTGCGGGGGTGGCGGGCGTAGCCGGCGAACCATTCAAAGAGCTCTTTGCGGTCGGGCCCGCGCAGGGTGCCGGTCTTTCCTCCCACCTCCAGATGCTTCAGCACCCGGTCGCGGTTCAGGCGGCGGAAGGCCTTGCGGGCGGTGCCTTCGCTGACGGTGGCCTCAAAAAGCTGGCGCATCTGGCGGCAGGTTTGGCTGCTGACCAGGCGCCGGCTGGCCTGGGGTTGCCCCAGATACAGCACCTCACCCCCGGCGCCGGTGGCCCGCTCCACCAGATACGGCTCTAGAAACCGCCCGCCGCTGACAAATACCGCCACCATCAAGGCGGCGTGCAGGGGGCTGGTGGTGGTGGAACGATGATAGCCGCTGGCCACCTCGCCCACCTCGTACTTGGTGTCAGCCTGGGCCATACGGCTTATACCCA
>JASFOZ010000014.1:0-20837 GCA_050116255.1 Desulfarculaceae bacterium | reverse complement strand
ACGGCCACGATGCGGCCCTGGAGCAGCTCTTGCCCGGCCGTGGCCAAGGCCTCGCCCGCGATCTCCTGGCCCCTGGCGTCGCTGAACCAGACCCTGGGCCCGCAGGCCGGGCAGGCGTTGGGCTGGGCGTGAAAACGGCGGTCTGCAGGGTCTTCATATTCAGCCCGGCATTGGGCGCACATGGGAAAGGCGGACATGGTGGTAAAGGGCCGGTCGTAGGGCAGGCCTTGAATGATAGTGTAGCGGGGGCCGCAATTGGTGCAGTTGATAAAGGGATAACCATACCGCCGGTCTTGGGGATCGAATAGCTCGGCCAGGCAGTCCGGGCAAATCGCCACATCCGGCGGAATCAGGGCCGTAGCCCTGGGCCCGTCTTGTGAGGGCAAAATCTTGAAGTCACCTTGCTGCCGGGGGGTTGTCTGTTGGCGGGTTACCCTGACGATGTGGGCCAAAGGCGGCTTGCGAGGAATCAAATCCGCGAAAAAGGCCTCCACCGCATCTGCCGGTCCTTCCAGCTCCAGAACCACGCCCCTGCCCTCGTTGGCCACCTCACCGGCCAGGTGGTGTTCCTGGGCCAACCTGAACAAATAGGGGCGAAAACCTACTCCTTGTACAATGCCCTCAATGACCGCCCGGTACCGGACCAATCCAGTCATCTATTGGTACTGGCCGATCTGCTTGCGCACCAGGGCGATGTCGTCCGCTTCCAGGGCAAAGGGATAATTGCGCAGGTCCGGGCCTGGTTTCTCATTACCAAAGGGGCGGTTGCAGGCCACCTTGCCGCTGGGGCCGGGGCAACCCGAGGTCTCAAAGGGGCGTCCTGAGGTCAGAATCTCTTCCAGGGCCTCGTCCGCCAGGCCAAAACTGCGCACCCTGCCCTGCCGGTCGAACTCCATATCCCCGGCCCCGGCCAGGTCATTGTCAATGAGCCAGCGGGCCATCTGCACCCGGCGGTAGCCGCTGGGCGGCGGCTGGGGGTGATCCTTCATGGCGCTGAACCGCTCCGGGAAAAAACAAAACAAATGAGTGCATCCACCCATACGCCGGGCCTGGTCCATCACCTGAATCAGCTCTTGCTCGGTTTCCCCCAGGCCATGTATGAGGTGTACGCCCACCATATCCGGGCCGAATACAGCCACCGCCTTTTCAAAGATGCGCCAGTAATGCTCCCAGCGGTGGGGGCCGCCGGCGGGCTTGCCGCGCAGAGCCCGGAAAAGTTCGGGGGTGGCGGCATCAATGGCCACCCCGATGCGGTCGGCCCCTGCCTGTTTCATGGAGACCAGATCATCATCCCTCATCATGGTGGGCGCGATCAAAAGGCTCACCGGCAGGCCGGTGCGGGCCAGGGTGCGCCGGCACACCTCCAGGGTGTCGCCCAGGGAGCGGGGATGGGTGATCATGGAGATGCACACCCGCTCCACCCAAGGCGGGGCCGAGGCGGTGCGCTCCAAGACCTGGTCCAGGCTATAGGCCCGCCAGGTCACCCGGATGAACTTCTCAAAGCGGGGATCAAACGAATCCGTGTGTTTTTCCCGGGCCAGGCCGCAGAAGGCGCAGTTGGCCTTGCAGCCGCCGGCATAGGTGAGAAGCAGGTTGATGCATCCCAACCTGGCCTCACGGAAAAAACGCCCCGGCGTCAGGCCCAGGGTCATGGCGGCGGCCAGGGACAGGCGCACATATTCCGGGCTCTGGGGTGTTGTTTCTTTGGCGGCTGCTGGCAAATGCATGGCTTTCCCCATGAAAGGTCTAAATAGAGGCTGATTATGGTTTGGCTTCTGCGGCCATTTCCTGTCTCTTGGCTTCTAATCTAAACAATAATAAGCCTATGCCACCCTGGCCGGAATCTCAAGCGCCCCTGATTTCGCTGTCCCAACCGGACAAGGAACAGCAGGTGTCAAAATTGCGCACCTGCACCCCACGCCCCTGAGCAGCCTGCACAGCACCGTCCGAGGGCAGGGCCAAGGCGTTTATGCCCGCCTGGACCGCCAAGCGGTCCAGCTCCTGACGGTAGCGGCCCCGGGGCCGGGCGCAGCCCAGCTGATGACGGGCCTGGGGCAGGCGCAGGCGGGCTTGGCCCAGAAAGCGGGCCACCTCCAAAACCGGCAGTGGCCCGGCGGTGGCCAAAGGCGTGTTTTTTAGCGGCATAAGAACCACGTAAACCACCCGCCCGGTTGCCAGGCCGGCCACTATATCCAGGGCCCTTTCCTCTCCGCGCCAGGAGCCATAGTGCAAACCCAGGATCACATGGGGGACTATCTCCAGGCCCACGGACTGGCAGGCAGCCAGCGTCTGCGCCTGGGCCTTCAGGCCATCATCAAGATGGAGAATCTCCCGGGCGGTATCCTCATCGCCGACTATATCCACCAGGGCCTGGCGCACGCCCGCATCCTTCAGGGCCCGGGCAATGGCTTTGTCTATGCGCCCCACGTGGGCGGTCATGATAAGGCCGGTTTCCTGGTGCAGAGTGGCGATGGCCGTTAGCATATCCTGCCAGGGCAGCCTTCCTCGGCCATCGCTGCCCCCGGAGAGGAGTATGCCCTTTTGGCCCTCTCGCCATAAACGGCGGCCCAGGGCCAGCAATTCTTCTCCGGTCTGGGCCGGGATCATGCTCTCCAGAAGCCGTCCCTGGCAGTGGAGGCAGCCGAGCTCGCATCTGCGGCCGGTGATGCTCACCGCCGGATAACGGCCTTTGCGGCCATAGGCAATAAACATCCCTGGCAGGTATATATCCAGCCTTTTGCCGAAGCGCTCCCAGGACAGCCCCCGGGCCTGGGCCAGTAGCCGTTGCAGATCAGGCTCCAAGGTCTTGCCGTCTTTGGCTAGGCTTGCGCCAGGCCGGCCAGGTGGAATGCATCAGATCGGCAAAGCCTTGCTCGCGCCAGCCGGCGTCCCATTGACGGCGGGCCGCAAGGCCGCGCTCAAGGTAGCCTCCATAACGGCCGAGCACCTGCTCTTGAAAATGATCTCCGGCTGAATGGTCGCCACTGGCCAGGCGGGCGGCGGCCTTACCGGCTTCCTGGCCGGAGAACAGGGCCTGGGGAATGCCGGCCCCGGTCAAGGGATGGGTCAGCCCGGCGGCGTCGCCGCAGAAGATCACTCTGCCCCGGGTAAGCTGAGGGCGCGGCCCGGTCACCGGAATCGCGCCGCTGCTTTGGGCCAGCACCCCTTTGCCGGTCAGGCCATGCCCCAGCATCTCCCGGCGTATACCCTCCAAAAGCTGGCGCGGCCGGGCCGTGGGCTCACAACCCAGGCCCAGGTTGGCCACCCTGCCCTTGGGGAAAAGCCATGCGTAACCGCCGATAATCTCGCTGGCCAGGAAAATCAGGGTGCGGTCCGATTCAGCCGCCAGGGGCACTTGGTATTGCAGGCCGGCCAGGAGCCGGGGAGCGGGCAGCTCCAGGGAACGGGCTATGGGCGAGGCGGCCCCGTCCGCAGCCACCACCGCACCCGCTTTGACCTCAAACTCCTGCCCGGCCCTCCTGATTATGGCCGCTTCTCTCCTCCAGCCCTGGAAAGAGGCGCCCACCCAGATCTCGGCTCCGGCCTTTACCGCCTCTGTGGCCAACTCGAAATCAAAGACCTGCCGGTCCAGGATCCAGCCCGGCCCTGGAGTAAAGACCGCCTCTTGGCCCAGCCTGGTCTCCATGCCCTTTACCGCCTGCACCCGGGCGCGGGTGGATATACTCGTCTCCAGTCCCAGGGCCTGGGGAACAAACTCAGCGCAATGGGGCAAGGCCCCCACCCGCCTTTTCCTCTCGGCCAGCAATACCGAGGCGCCGGCCGAGGCCGCCTCGGTCGCGGCCCGGGAGCCGGCCGGCCCCGCCCCCACCACCAGCACATCAACGGTCTCGGCCAAGGCTCATCTCCTGACATACCTTTTGGATAAGGGCCAGGTTCATAAAGGTCTGGTGGTCGAAATCACCGACATAGGCCTCCATGCCTTTACCCAGATCATAGCAGGTGGTGGAGTCCAAATTGACCAGCACTCCCCTGGCCCCGCATTGTTCCATTTCCTTTTGGTGCTTGGTGTAAAAGGCCTCGCAGCAGGAACCCACAAAAATCTCCCCCCGTTTTTGCAGGTCCGCCAGGACTTCCATTAAGTGTTCGAAGCTTTGGATGGAAACCGGCTTTAGCCCCAGATCCTCGGCGATTGTGTAAAGCGGGTCAAAATCGCACTCTCCGCAGCGGTTGCAGTCAGGCACCTGGCGCAGCTCGCAATCCACCGGCTTGGCGCAATAGGGAAGCAACAGCCAGCCAGCGGTCTCTTGGCCGATCTCCGCCGGATGAAAACTTACAAAAAAGAGCTCCGCCGCCTCCTCTGGAGAAAAGCGGGGGGCAAGGACGCGGCGCGAAGCGGCCCGGGAAATGGCCAAGGCCACCAGATCAGGGGCGATGCCCACCAATTCGCCTTGACTCATCGCGAAAAAATCAAGTACCGCCTGCTGGAGATAGCCGGGATCGGCCTTTTTACCCATCAGAAAGGCTTCCAGGTCAAAGACCAGGCGCTGGGGTTGAGAAAAGAAATCTCCGCTTATGAGCGCCTTTTGCAGCAAGCGCCCCCGGCGGTCCAGCCACAGATTCACCTGCAGGGTTCCGGCATCGGTCTGTAGAAGATCCCTGAGCCAGGCAGGGCTTTGGGAGGGGGGACGCTTAAGCTGAACCCATTCCTCGGACTGAAAAAAGGGCAACCGGTCCTTGAGCGCGGCCGACTCATCAGGAGTCAGCGCCCCTGGGGTCAACTCAAAATCCAGGCTCTCCTTGAACTCCCGGGCCAGGGCCTGTTTCAGCGCCGCCATATCCACAGGTCCCCCCAGTAAATCCTCCAGAAAGGCCATGCGTTCCATAAGGGACTCGATTTCGCGCTTTCTCAGTTTCTCCACCGGCACCCGCAGGGCGCGCAAGAAACGCTCGATCTCGTTGGTTATAAGCACCGTCCCCTGGAACAAGGCGCCTCCCTCCAGCACGAATCCGCCGGTTCCCGATATCTTGCGGCCATCCACCTCAATGTCGTTGCGGGGCCGGAACCTGGCCTCGATCCCCATCCGGGAAAGTCCCCGGGCGGCGGCACGGCATATTCTGGTCAAGGCATTCTCAAAACCACCCTTGAACGGCCCGGTGCCTAGGGGCGCTATCAGCTCCCAACCCAAGGCCGAGCTTTGAAACAGCAGGGAGCCGCCTCCGGTGAGCCTGCGGTTGATGTCAATGCCCTGGTCCCGGCAATAATCAAGCCTGAGCTCGCGGGCCGCTTCCTGGTGATAGCCCAGCAGGGCCGCCTCCGGCGAAAATTGCAGAAACCGCAAGGTGGGAGGGCTTGAGCCCTGGCCGACGCGGCGGGTGAGTATCTCATCCAGGGCCATATTCTCAGGTGCGGATAAAAGGCCCGTATCCAAAAGGCGAACCGGGATCATGGCCGCCGGGTTAACTCTCAGGGCGAAGCACTATGTGCTCCTGGTGCAGATTGGGGTCTGCCATCACCAGGACCGTCAAGCCCAAGGCCTCTTCCAGTTCCTCCAGTACGGCCCTTTCCTCCTGCAACAGGACGTCGGCCACCTGAGGGTGAACCCTTACCGTCACGGCCTTGGCCTCAGAGCCGGTGAACTCCTTCTCCAAGGCCCTGAACAAATCGTAACAGATGGTGGCGGGGCTTTTCAGGTTCCCCCGCCCGCCGCAATAGTTACATGGCTCTTTGAGGGTTTCGGCTAAGGACTCGCGCACCCTTTTGCGGGTCATCTCCACCAGGCCCAGGGCGCTCAGGCCCAGAACCTTGCTGCGGGCGCGGTCAGCGGCCATGGCCTGCCTTAAGGCGTCCACCACCCGCTGCCGGTGTTCGGAGCGCTCCATATCAATGAAGTCGATGACTATAAGCCCCCCTATGTCACGCAGGCGGATCTGATAGGCGATCTCCTTCACCGCCTCCAGATTGGTCTTGAGGATGGTCTCCTCCAGGTTGTAGCTGCCCACGAAACGGCCGGTGTTGACATCCACGGCGGTGAGGGCCTCGGTCTTTTCGATGACGATGTATCCTCCGCTTTTAAGCCAAATGCGGCGCTCCAAAGACCGGCTCAACTCGGTCTCAACCCCATAGGCGTCAAAGATGGGTTCGCGGCCCTTATAATATTCCACGCTGGGCAAAAGGCGCGGTATGAAAGTAGAGACAAACTCACTGACCCGTTCGAACTCAGCCAGGCTGTCAATCACCAGGCGATCCACTTCTTTGGTGAACAAATCCCGCACCGCCCTCAGGCTCACGGACAGATCCTGATGCAATAGTTGGGGGGTTTTTGCCTCCGCCCGGCGGCGGTTGATGTCATCCCACAGGGAATTAAGAAAATCCATCTCTGCAGTGAGGTTTTCTTGGCTCTGCCCCTCACTGACGGTGCGGACGATGTAGCCCTTTCCTGGGGACCGCATCTTTTCCACCATTTCACGCAGGCGGTTGCGCTCATCTTCGTCTTCGATACGCCGGCTCACCCCCACGTGGTCTATGGTGGGCATATACACCAGTTTCCGCCCCGGCAGGGTGATGTGAGTGGTGACCCGGGCGCCCTTACTCCCCAGGGGTTCCTTGGCCACCTGCACCATCAGTTGCTGGCCTTGGTGTAAAAGCTCCTCGATCCTTTGCTGCTGATTATTGCGGGCGGGCCGCTCCGGGGCCTCTGAGGGCAGCAGGTCATCCAGGCCGTTTTCATCCCAAACGTCCCCCACATACAAAAATGCGGCCTTGTCCAGGCCGATATCCACGAAAGCGGCCTGCATGCCGGGGAGCACCCTGACCACCTTACCCAGATAGATATTTCCCGCCAGGGAGCCCCGGCGTTGGCGCTCAACGTAGACCTCTACGCACTGCCCTCCCTCCAGCAGGGCAACCCGGGTCTCATAGGAACGGGAATTGATTAAGAGTATGCCGGACATTTCAACCCTCTGCCCAAGTGGCCCTGATTTTTAGGGCGCGCGCCGCCAGCGCCTGTTCGGGGCTCAATCCGAACACGCATTGCAGAACCTCCGCCGGCTTGGGTCTTCCTCCAGCCTTGCCCACCACCATGGTCAGCTCCTGAGAATCCAAATCCAGACTTTTGACAGCGGCCTTGAGATTTATGGTGCGGCTGCCCTTGGGGGTTGTCCGTACCCACTCCAGATCTTCGCTCTGAACGAACCTGTCAATATTCCCGGCGTCCAAGGGCACCTGGCTCAGCACCCGGTAAGTAACTTCCTCTGGTTCCCGCAGACGCTCGCCGGGCCGGCGCAGCCGCCCCTCGCTCAGGCTCAGGCCGCCGGGCAGACACTTATTCACCCGGTCCGCCAACTCCTCTGGATTATAGGCCTTTAGCACCGACACTTCCAGAACTTCCACCAGGCTTTCCACGCCCAAAGGCAGGGCTGAACCAGTCTTGACCAGGGGATGGGGATGATAACCCTGGGAATGGGCCAGATCTATTCCCGCCCTTCTGAAGGCCCTGGCCAGGCTGGTCATCATCTCCAAATGACCCAGAAAGCGGGCGGCGCCTGTCTTCTGCAGCTGGAAGCGGTAGGTTAGGGGCTGGCCCTGGGGCATCGGAACCGGCGGGGCCGGCTTGGCCTCAAAATCGCCGTCAGCCAGGCGCGTCTTGATAGCTTCCTGGTCGCACACCCCGCAGTCCAGACAGCGCCCCTGCCGGCAATCCCCGGTAGGGACCTCAGCCAGGGCCTTTTCCCGCTCCGCCCGCAAATATTGTTTACTCACCCCCACATCAATATGGTCCCAGGGCAGGACCCCCTCCAGGTCACGGGGGCCCAGGTACTCTTGCAGGCTCAATCCGGCATTGTGCAAGGCCTGTATCCAGGCCTCAAAGTCGCAGTGCTCGCTCCAGCCGTCAAAGCAGCAGCCAGCCTCCACCACTGATTCCAGGACCGGGGCCAGGCGGCGGTCTCCCCGGGAAAGGACTCCCTCGAGTACGCTCTGGGGCGGTGAGTTCCATTTAGCGCGGACTCTCTTCTGGCTCAAGGCGCTACGCGCCAGGTCAAGGCGGGCCTGGGCCTGGTCCAGGTCCATCTGGCCTTCCCATTGAAAAGGAGTATGCGGCTTGGGAACGAACAAGCCCAGGCTGGCATTAACCACCGGCCGGTTTCCAGAAGACTTGGCCTGCTCAGCCACCCGCCCGCATAGGCGGCCGATGGCCTTCACATCATCCGGGGTTTCGCTGGGCAGCCCCAGCATGAAGTACAGTTTGATGTGTTTCCAGCCCAGGGCGAATACACCCCGGGCCATCTCCAAGATCTGGGCCTGGCTCAAGTTTTTATTGATCACCCTCCGCAGGCGTTCGCTGCCTGCTTCCGGGGCCAGGGTAAATCCGGTCTTGCGCACTCTCTTGATCTGGGCGGCCAGGTCTTGGGAAAGCGTATCCACCCGTAAGGAAGGCAAACTGAGGCTGATGCGCCGGGGCGCCAGGCGGTCCATCAAGGTCCCGGCCAGCTCCTCTATGCAGGAATAATCCCCGGCCGACAACGAAAGCAAGGCCAGCTCCTCAAAACCGGTGCGCTCCAGCCCCTGCAAGGCGCTGTCCATAATCGCCTGGGGATCACGCTCACGCACGGGGCGATAAATATAACCGGCCTGGCAGAAGCGGCAGCCACGGGTGCATCCCCGGGCCACCTCCAGCCCCAGGCGGTCATGCACCGGCTTGACCGAAGGCACCACCGGCCTGACCGGGATGGGATGGTCCTTGAGGTCGGCTACTATTCTCCTGCGCACCCGGGACCGTTTAGGGTCCAAGGCCTCGATCTTAAGCAAACGGCCCTGGCGGTAATGGGGCCTGAACAAAGCCGGGGCGTAAATCCCTTCCAGGTCCGCCGCCCGCCGGTACAGGGTGTCCCGGTCCCAGTCTTCATCCTTGGCCTGAATAAAAAGATCAACCAGGGGCCCGATCAGTTCCTCAGCCTCCCCCACCACCGCCAGGTCCAAGAACTCGGCCATGGGTTCAGGGTTGACCATACAGGGTCCACCGCCTATGACCACAGGGTCCTGGCGGCGGCGTTCCTCACGTCTTAAGGGAATCCCGGCCAGCCTCAGCATGTGCAAGGCGTTGGTATAGGTCAGCTCATACTGAAAGGAAAAGCCTATGACGTCGAAGCGGTTCAAAGGGCGTCCGCTCTCCAGAGACCAGGGGCCGAAGCCCTGACCCTGCATCAAGCTCATCAAGTCCAGCCAAGGGGCAAACACCCTTTCCGCCGCCACCTCGGGACGTGGTGCCAAGGCCTCGTAGATGATCTTCAGGCCCAGATGGCTCATGGCGATCTCATAGACTTCGGGAAAGGCCAGGGCCAGGGTCAAACGGACCTGGGAAGGATCCTTGACAACCTGCCCCGCCTCCCCGCCCAGATAGCGGGCGGGGTGTTGCAGGCCGGCTATGAGCCTGTCCATCTCCACCGCTTAGGCGCCTCCGGCCGCCTGCAGCAAGCGTTCGGCTGCGGTCAGCTTTTTTTGCAAGCGGGCCAGTTCCTCTCCAGATACTTCCTCCGGGGCTGCCTCAAGCTTGGCTGCCAGCTGGTCCAAGCCTTGGCGCAGGCTGACAATGCGGGCGGCCACCTCCTCCTGGCTGGGCCGGGGCTTGGCCTTGGCCGGGGCCTTGGGGGCCCTCAGCTTCAAGGTGTCCTTCCAGTGGGGCACCGCAAAATGCAGCCCAGGCAGGCGCGATTCAGCCTTGGCCTTAAAGGCCAGGGAAGCAGACTCCTCGCCGTGCATCAAATACACACGCAGTCCTGGGTGGGCCAAGGTTTCCAGCCAGTTAAGCAACTCCCCCTGATCGGCGTGGGCTGAAAAGCCGCCTATGGTATGCACCTTGGCCCGCACCGCCACATCCTCCCGGAATATCTTCACCTGCTGGGCGCCCTCCACCAGGCGGCGGCCGGTGGTGCCTTTGGCCTGGAACCCCACGATCACCACATGGCAGTTGGGCCGCCAGATGTTGTGCTTCAGGTGGTGCTTGATGCGTCCGGCTGAGGCCATGCCGCTGCCGGCTATAATAACCGCTGGACCTCCTTTTTCGTTTATGGACCTGCTCTCATCGGTGCTCAAGGTGAACTCGAGATTGGGCAGGTTCAAAGGGGTCTGACCCTGATTCAGAATTTCCGTGGTCTCCTGGTCAAAAAACTCCGGGTGTTTGCGGAAAATCTCAGTGGCCTTTATGGCCAGAGGCGAATCCAAAAACACGGGCATATCCGCAGGCATTTCGCCCTGGCGGTGGGCTTCAGCCAAGGTGTAGATGATCTCCTGGGTGCGCTCCACGGCAAAGGCCGGAATCAAGACCTTGCCTCCCTCGGCATAGGCCTGCTTGATCACCTCCATCAACTCGGCCTGGCTATCCTCCAGGCTCTTGTGACTGCGGTTTCCGTAGGTAGTCTCCATGAACAAGGTGTCCGGCTGGGGCATGGTGTCCGGGTCGGGCACGATCAACTGGCCGGGCCGCCCCAAATCGCCGGAAAAGCCCACCCGCTGCGGGCCGCCCCGCCCCTGTAGATTTAAAAACACGGAGGCCGCTCCCAAGATATGGCCTGCGCCCACAAAACAGACTTCCACTCCGGGCAGAATCTCGGCGTGGCAGTCCATCTCCACGGGCTTAAGCAGCCCGATGGCTGCCTCGGCGTCAGCGGTTTCATATAGGGGGTCCAAGGACTTATTGCCCCGGCGTTTGTTCTTGCGGGTCTGCCATTCCGCTTCCATCTCCTGGATATGGGCAGAATCCAGCCACAGGATGCGCAGGAGCTCGCAGGTGGCCTTGGTGGCATACACCGGCCCCCGGTAGCCCTCCCGGACCAAACGGGGCACCAGCCCGGAATGATCTATGTGGGCATGGGTGATGAATATGGCCTGGAGTTCCTGGGACCGGTAGGGGCCGCTTTGCCAATTGCGCTGTTCTATCTGGCGGTTACCCTGGTACATGCCGCAGTCGATCAGAAAGCAGGCGTTGTCGTCCATCTGAACAAGATAAGATGAGCCGGTTACGGTGCGGGCTGCGCCCAAACAAGTTATCTGCATGTTAACTCCTATTTTCCTATGAAGAAAAAGGCCCGGGGCATTGGGCGCATCTTGACACACCCTGCCTGGGGAAAAATACTATAGGCAGGCTGAACTTAATTCAACCCGGGCTGGTTCCGACCCTCCCCAAGGATAAGCCTTCAGGCGGCCCCAACCCAGCAACCATGAGGGAATCTAAAAGATGAGCGACCCAGACAAATCTCAATTCGTGGTGGATGCACTAACGGCCAGGGAGTCGTGGCGCGTGTTCCGCATTATTAGCGAGTTCGTGGATGCCATAGACACCATGGGCGAACTGGACCGGGGAGTGAGCATCTTCGGCTCCGCCCGGGTGGAGCCGGGCTCTGCCGAGTACCAGCTTGCCGAGGAAATGGGCCGCCTCTTGGCTGAGGCCGGTTTATGCGTGATAACCGGCGGCGGCGGCGGCGTGATGGAGGCGAGCAACAAGGGCGCCGCCGAGGCCGGGGGACACTCGGTGGGACTTAATATCGAGCTTCCCTATGAGCAAAGGCCCAACCCCTATGCCAACGTGCGCCTGAACTTCCGCTATTTCTTCATCAGAAAGGTGATCTTCGTCAAATACTCCCTGGCCTATGTGGTAATGCCCGGAGGTTTCGGCACCTTGGACGAACTGGCCGAAGCCCTCACCCTTATACAGACCCGGCGCATAAAACCCTTTCCGGTTATCCTCATGGGCAGCGATTACTGGGGGGGACTGGTGGACTGGATAAAAAAAACTCAGTTGGGATCCGGCAAAATCAGCCCCGAGGATATGGATTTGATCAAGGTGATGGACGATCCTCAGGAGGTGGTGCGGCTGATCAAGCAAGTGGTGATCCTCTGAGTCCGCCCCATAAAAATTTATGGGAACAAACCTGTATTAATAATGACGCCTTTTATTGATAACCACTAACCCTCATCCCAAAGATATGTTAATAATGCAACCGGCGGCGGTGGCAGACTGCCGCCGGGATTGAAATTAAGGAGAACAAATGATTCCTATAATTTGGCGGCGTTTGACACCGTGGTTAACCAGGCCACTCATGCTGGCGGCTCTCTTGGTTTGGGGGCTGTCTTTGGGCATGGCGGCGGACGCCCCTGGAAAAGGAAAACACCCAATGGTCAAACTAACCACTAACCAGGGCGAAATCGTCCTGGAATTGAATGATGACAAGGCCCCGGAAACGGTGGCCAATTTCCTCGGTTATGTGGAAGATGGTTTTTATAACGGGACCATATTCCACCGCGTCATAGCCGGCTTTATGATTCAGGGCGGAGGCATGACCGAGGATATGAAGGAGAAATCAACCAAGGACCCGGTCAAAAACGAGGCTGACAACGGGCTGAAAAACGAGCCCTACACCGTTGCCATGGCCCGCACCCAAGAACCACACAGCGCCTCGGCCCAGTTCTTTATCAACGTAGCTGACAATACATTTTTAAACCACACCGGCAAGAACCCCGAGGGTTGGGGATATGCGGTCTTTGGCAAGGTGGTGACCGGCCAGGATGTGGTGGACAAGATAAAGGCCGTGGCCACCGGCCGCAAGGGCTTTTATGACGATGTGCCCCTGGAGCCGGTGATCATCGAAAAGGCCGAGGTTATTGCCAAATGAAAAAAGGTGAGGAGCCAGCCTCAACCTCGTTCAAGCCCCCCGCAGCAAAGCGGGTGGCGGCGGTGCTCAAGGTCCTGGACCGGCTCTATCCTGATGCCCAATGCACCCTGGACTTTGGTAGTCCCCTGGAGCTGCTGGTCGCCACCATACTCTCCGCCCAATGTACTGACGAACGGGTAAACCAGGTCACGCCCGAACTTTTCCAAAAGTTTCCCGATGCACGGGCCTATGCCCGGGCTGAAATCAGTGAGCTGGAGGAGATGATCCGTTCCACCGGCTTTTTCCGCAACAAGGCCAAATCCATTCAGGGCATGGCCCAGGCTCTGGTGGAAAATCACGGCGGA
The DNA here is from genome assembly GCA_050116255.1 of Desulfarculaceae bacterium. Lineage (GTDB taxonomy): Bacteria > Desulfobacterota > Desulfarculia > Desulfarculales > Desulfarculaceae > JASFOZ01. The sequence continues at coordinate 7,866 of JASFOZ010000014.1, read as the reverse complement.
GAGGTGCCCGGTAATTTGGAAGAGTTGGTCAAACTGCCCGGCGTGGGACGTAAGACCGCCAATGTGGTCTTGGGCACCGCCTTTAATACCCCCGGCATCACCGTGGACACCCATGTAGGCAGGGTCTGCCTACGCCTGGGCTTTACCAATCAAAAAGACGCGGTAAAGGCTGAGTTCGCCCTCATGGAGATCATCCCCCAAAAACGCTGGACCAGGTTCAGTCATCAAGTGATATTGCATGGGCGGCAGGTCTGCCTGGCCCGAAAGCCCCATTGCTCTGAATGCGGGCTGCTATCGCATTGCCCCTTTGGCAGGGAACAGGCCGGGGCCTGAGGAGGTTTTTGGCATGGACAAAGAACGGGTGTTTGTAGTGGTTATCGGCACCGACCAAAAGGGAATCATCGCCCGCATCAGCACCCTGCTGACTGAATACGAATGCAATATCGAAGACGTACAGCAAAAGGTGATGGACGGCACTTTTGTCATGACCATGCTGGCCGATGCCAGCGATTGCCCGGTGGGAATCTCCGGGGTGCGTAAGGCCCTGGAGGAGCTGGGCAAGGTCATAGGCCTGACCATCATGGTGCACAACGAGTCTGTAATCAAGGCCATGCATAGGGTGTAGCCATGACCATCACCTTGGAAGAAGTCTTTGAAACCGCCGGCATGATCCTCTTTGAAAACTTCGACATCCGCACGGTCACCCTGGGGGTCAACCTCAAGGACCTGATGAACCCAGACCCCAATCATCTGGCCCAGGCCAGCCGTGCCCGCCTGGCGGATTGGGGCTCCCGCCTGGCCTCCCAGGCCCGGCAGGTAAGCGAAGAGGTGGGCATTCCCATAGTCAACAAAAGGCTGTCCATCACTCCCGCGGCCTGGCTCTTGGAGCCTTGCTCCGACCCCCAGGCCCCGCTGATCCTGGCCCAGGCCCTGGACCGGGCGGCAGAGAGTGCGGGCATTGATTTCATCGGCGGCTTCGGGGCGCTGCTTCACAAGGGCGCGACCAAGGCCGATTCACACCTGATGGAATCCTTGCCTCAGGCCCTGGGCGGGACCGAACGGCTCTGCGGTTTTCTGAACCTGGCCTCCACCGCCGCCGGCCTCAACATGGACGCCTGCTCCCGCATGGGCCACATCTTAAAAGACATGGCCGCCGCCTCGCCGGGCGGGGTGGCCTGCGCCAAGTTCGTGGCTTTTGCCAACGCCCCGGAGGACAATCCCTTTATGGCCGGCTCCTTCCACGGAGCGGGCGAGCCTGACTTGGCCCTTAATGTGGGCATCAGCGGTCCGGGAGTGGTGCGGGCGGTGGTGGACAAACACCCTGACTGCGATCTCACCCTGCTCAGCGAGATCATCAGGCGCACGGTCTTCAAGATAACCCGGGCCGGCGAGATGATCGGCAGGGAGTTGGCCAGGCGCCTGGGGGTGGAGTTCGGGGTGGTGGACATCTCTTTGGCCCCCACCACCGCCGTGGGGGACTCGGTGGGCCGTATATTGGAGGGCATGGGGGTGGAAAGGACTGGCGCCCCCGGCACCGTGGCCGCCCTGGCCCTTCTCATCGACGCGGTCAAACGCGGCGGCGCCATGGCTTCGGGTCATGTGGGCGGCCTAAGCGGCACCTTCATCCCCGTCAGTGAAGACCTGGCCATGATAGAGGCGGTGGAATGCGGCGCTCTCTCTCTGGAGATGCTAATGGCCATGACCGCGGTGTGTTCCGTGGGCCTGGACATGTTCGCAGTCCCGGGAGACACCCCGGCCCACACCCTGGCCGCCATTCTGGCCGATGAGCTGGCCATCGGCCTGGCCAATCATAAGACCACGGGCGTGCGCATGATTCCCGCCCCTGGGATGAAGGCCGGAGATTCAGTGGACTTTGGCGGGCTCCTGGGAAGGGCGCCGGTTATGGACATCTCCCGGTTCAGCCCTGAGCGCTTCATCGCCCGGGGCGGGCGGTTGCCCGCACCTATCCGCGCCCTGCGCAACTAGGCCCCGGGCCAGCCCTTTCATACTCAATAGCAGGCCGACCTTAAATAGGCGTAGGCGCCAAAGATTGGATCGGCTAATGACCCCCTCTGCCGCAGCAGGACCCTGGCCCGGCGCAGGAGGCATGGCCAGGGCTGGACCCGCAACAGGTGGTGTCACCCGGCCCCGGCATCCCCTGGTGCGCCTTGCCGGTCATGGAACTGGTGGCTGACATGAGCTTGGTCATGTTTCGGCTGCCGCAGGCCGGGCATATCTTGGAATCATCTTCGCCCAAGACCAGCAGCTCACTTACGCGGCCACAGTCTGAACATTCGAAATCATAAAGTGGCATGGCTTATTCCTCTCTAGATACCTGGTTCAGGACCAGGGCAGCCCCATCCACCAAGGCCCGGGCCACTTTGCTCCGGGCCGACTTTACGGTGCGTTGCACCGTACCCCGGCTAACTCCCATATGCCGGCCTGCTTCCTCCTGGGTCATCCCCTGCAGGTCGCAAAGCCTCAGAGCCTCCAACTCGTCTTCAGCCAAAGGTATCTTCTCCAGTACACCCATGGGCATACCTGTGGGTTTGAAGGCGTGGCCGCAGGCCTGGCATCCGCAGTTGCGGGGTTTACGGGGGCGTGGCATGTATCCTCCGGTTTTGTGTCATTGCTCAAAACATAACATTGACCAGAGCCCAGTTCAACCCAGGAAAAATTAACAACCCAAGCCGGCCCTGATGGACTATTTTTCACTATTTGCCTGTTGCCCATATCCAGATTCCTCGCAACCGCTGACTAATCCAAGCGTTACCGCGCACTTGACCCCCTTACAAGGGGCTTATATAGTAAAGTGTTGCAGATTGTGCCCTTGAGAGGAGATACAGGTGTCCAAACTACGCCGCCGCATATCCTGGTGGCCTGCCCTGGTGGTGGCAGTGCTATTGATATGCGCCATTGCGGCGGTAAAGGGCACTCAGCAATTGATTCAGGTGCAGCAAGAGCTGGAGCTGATCAAGCAGACCAACCTGGAGTTGGATAAGCGCAACCGGGCCCTCTATCAAAAAGTGCTGAGGTTGCGGGGTGATGACCAGGCCTTGGAAAGAGCGGCCCGTCAGGAGATGGGTCTGGTCCGGCCGGATGAATTTGTATATCAAGACTCTATGGCCAACCCCGCCCCAAGGCCTAAGGAGTAGGATTCATGACCGTTGCCCCTTCCGGCGAGGAGTCCCAGCTCTTTTTACTGGAGGCCTGGGTGGCAGACAATCCAGGTTCACGCCTGTTTCTGCGCCTGGCCAAGGCCTATAAGCAGGCTGCACGCCTGGAGGAGGCCAAGGAGGTTCTGCAGCGGGGCCTTGCGGTCAACCCTCACGAGGTGGAGGCCAGGGAGTTGTTGTCCCAAGTGCTCACCGACCTGGGAGATGCGCCGGGAGCGCAGGAGCAATTACTACAGGCAGCCCAGGATATCTCCCGCCACGCCGGCGTGTATGAGCGCCTGGCCCAGTTGTGGGAGGAGCAGGGCCTGCAAACCCAGGCCGGGGCAGCCCGCCGCCTGGCAGAGGACCTGGGACGCACCCGGGCAACGCCTGAGACCCAGGAGCCTGCCTCCATGCCCGGGGACGTTGAACTGGCCGCTGTCCCTCTGCCTGAGGATGGGAAGCCGCCGGAAGCGGCTGGCCCTTCCCAGTCAACTCAGCCCTCTGAGGTTCTGGAGCGGCTGGAGGCATTTAAGCAGGCAGCCCTAAAACGGGGTCAAACCCCTTGATAACAGCACTCTTTTTTTGCCCCAAAGGTAAACGAGGATAATGTACAGCACAGCTGAGTTCCGCAAAGGATTGAAGATCGAAATCGACGGCAAGCCCTTTATCATAGTTGAGTTTCAACATGTAAAACCTGGCAAGGGAGGCGCTTTTGTCCGCACTAAATTGAAAAACCTGGAAACCGGACAGGTTTTGGAACAGACCTTTCGTTCCGGGGCCAAGGTGGACAAGCCGGACCTGGAAGAAAAACACGTCCAATACCTGTACCAGGACGGGGAACAGTATGTGTTCATGGATAACTCCAATTATGACCAGGTTTTTGTCGCCGGTGAGTACCTGGCCGATGCCATTGCCTTTCTCATCCCCAATGTCGAGGTGGGGCTTCTTTACTTCAACGGCCGGCCCATCGGAGTAGAACTGCCCATCACCGTGGAAATAACGGTGACTCAGACAGAGCCCGGGGTAAAAGGAGATACCGCCACCGGAGCCACCAAAGCCGCCACCTTGGAGACCGGCCATGTGGTGCAGGTGCCCTTATTCATCGAAGAGGGCGACCTGCTTAAAATCGACACCCGCAGCGGGGAGTATTTAGAACGTGCCTAAAGATTCCCATTTTAACTTCATGGCCACGGGTGTGGGCACCCTGCCCCATCAGGACCCGCAGGAGGCGGTTGACGACGTGCTGGGCCGCATCAAGGAAATGCCCTATTGGCCCCAGCTCCCCCACCGGAGTCCCATGGAGGACATGAACCTCCAATACAGCGGCGCCCTGAGGCCCTTGCTGGAGCCTGACCCTGACAATCGCGCCCTCAAGGCCTATCCCGACCTGGGCCGGGAGCAGGCCTTGGCAGCCTTGTATGAAAGGCTATTCAGTGAAGACAGGGAGAGCTTCGGCCTGACCCCGGAGACGGCCACCGGTTTTTTCACCTTCCTGGACCGGTTGGGCCAGCCCGGGAAAAAAAGTTACCCCTGGGTCAAGGGCCATGTCACCGGACCCTTTACCCTGGCTTCGTCGGTCTTGGGGGCAGACGGCAAGGCCCTGCTCTATGATGACGAGGCGGCTGAGGCCATAGCCAGGGGCCTGGGGGCGGCGGCCGCGGCCCAATCCCGGCAAATGGCGTCCCTGGGCAGCAGGCAACTTATCTTCATAGACGAGCCCAGTCTCAGCGGATTCGGGTCCGCTTTCACACCCATCAGCCGGGAGAGGGTGATCGAGCTTTTGGGGCTTACCCTGGAAGAGGCCCGGCAACGGACCGAGGAGCCTGTGTTTTACGGCATCCATTGTTGCGGCAACACCGACTGGGCCATGCTCATCGAGGCGGGCTTTGAGGTGATAAACCTGGATTCCGCCGGGTATGGCCAGGGGCTATTGCTCTATCCCGAAGCGGTGCATGACCTCTTTAAACGGGGCGGGGCGGTGGCCTGGGGGGCGGTGCCCACCCTGGAGTACAAAGGCTCTGAAACCGGCCCTGAACTCTGGGCGGTTTTACACCAGACCTTGAAGGAGCTTGAGGAAAAAGGGCTGGCCCGGGAGTTGATAGCCTCCCAGGCCCTGGTCACGCCGGCCTGCGGCCTAGGGCCCATAGGCGATTTGGACAAGGCCCGCCGCATCCTTGACCTCACCGTAGAGGTCAGCCAGCTTGCCCGGCAGGAGTTTATCTAGGCCGAAACATCTCCTGCCGGCAAAAGGCCCTAAGCCGGTTCAGGAACCAAAACGGTCTACGTGCAGAAACTCCTTGACCTCTCTGCGTTTGGGGGCTGAAGGCGATTGGTCAGCATAGCCAAGGGGAATCAGCGCCGCTATCTCATAGCCCTGGGGAAGGCCCAGAATATCCGCGGCCTGGCTCTGATCAAAGGCCCCCACGATCACCGTAGCCAAACCCAGGTCAGCGGCGGTCAGGCACAGGCTCTGGCAGGCAAGGCCCAGGTCAAACATGAACCAGTCGCCGAACTTGGTGAGCGCCTCGCCCTTGTAATAACCCGAAGAATTCAGTTTGGCGCACAAGGCCAATAAAACCGGGGCTGCAACCATGGCCTTGGTGGCGGGATTGGCCTTGCTCAAGGTGGCCTGGAGCCTCTCCCGGAGGGAGGCGTCTTTGACCTGCACCACCTCCCAGCACTGGGTGTTGGCCCAGGAAGGAGACCAGCGCACTGCTTCCAACACCTGGGCCAGGGCTTCTTCAGGCACTGTTTTATCCTGATACTTCCGGATACTGCGTCTGTTCTTCAAAACCTCAAACAACTCCGCCATGGTTTCATCTCCCTATCTGTGTAGTTTTCAGAATATGCGGCTTAATTTTTCCTTTATGGCGGCGGCATCTGTGATTATTCTGTCGAACAACTCCGCCACCCCGGGTTGGTCATCAATTCGCCCCACCACCTGGCCTGCATAATATAGGCCGCGCTCCGGCGTTCCTTGCTGCCAGCCCTGTCTGGCCATTTGGCCGCTTATATAGGGCGTCAGATCCTCTAAAGACGCCCCGGCCTCCTCCAGCTCCCGGACTTTTTCACTCCAGGCGGTTTTGAGCACCCGGCCCCAGTTCCTAAAAGAGCCCATTACTAAAAGGGTGTCAAGCTCGGTCGCCTTTAAATACAAATTCTTCACTTGCTGGTGGCCCTGGCACTCGCGGGTGGTGATGAAGCGGGTGCCCATGTTCACCGCCTCCGCCCCCAGAGACAAGGCCGCCATCAACGTGGCGGCGTCGCAAAAACCGCCCCCGGCTATGACCGGGACCCCAACCGCCTGCACTACCTTGGGAATCAACACCAATGAAGAGACCGCATCCGGTCCCGGATGCCCGCCGCACTCCATGCCCACCACCGAAACCACGTCAACCCCCAGATCCGCCGCCTTTATGGCATCACGCATTCGGGCGCATTTGTGTATGTGCTTCAGCCCGGCGTCTCTGATCTTGTTCAAGTAAGGCTCAGGGTTTCTCCCCGCAGTCTCGATGATCCCCACTCCTGAGTCAATAATCGCCTGGATCAGCCCCTGGATATCGCTGTCCGAAAGAGAGGGAAACAAGGAGACGTTCACCCCAAAGGGGCGGCTGGTGAGTCTGCGCGTCTTCTCTATCTCCTGAGAAAGCTCCTGGGGTCCGCCCAAAGAGGCTGCGGCCAGGCAGGCCAGCCCCCCGGCGTTGGCAACCGCCGCCACCAAACCAGCCCGGGAAAGCCACTGCATGGTGCCGCACTGAATCGGGTAGTCGATCTGAAAAAGCTCGGTGATCCTGGTCCGCCACATGACGCATCTCCGCCAAAACAGCCTTTTTCAAGATGCCAAGATTAGCCCAGGTTTTCAGCGATTGCCAGATTTAATGAAAGGTTCGATCCAGGCCAGGGTCTGGGCCATGGCCTGCACTTGGTCCTGCTCCTTAGAGAGCCTGTGGTCTGCCTGGGGGATAATCATAAGTTCTTTGGGGGCGCGGGCCAAACGGTGACCCTGGCGGGCCTGGGCCGCGGGAACCACTTCATCCCTTTCACCGTGCACAAAGAGCACCCGGCTGGTCCGTGCCAAAACCGCTGACAAATCGTGAGCCGGCATGTCTCTGGCCAGAGCCCGCATTCCCGGCTCGCCCGCCTGATCCCGCAGCCGCAGGTAAAGCGCCTCCAAATCCGTGGGTGTTGACCAGCACACCGTGCATGCCGGGGGTTTTATATCCCCGGCCAGCAAAGCGGTGGTGCCGCCCAATGAGGAGCCCATATACACCAGGGGCAGGCCGGGAACCTGACTTGACAAAAACTCCACTGCGGCCAGAAACTCGTCTCTGCGGCTGCTGAGGGTGGTCTCTTCCATATCTCCGGGAGATTGCCCGCAACCGGTGTGATCAAAACGTAAGGCCGCCAATCCAGCGGCGGCCAGGCTTTGGCTCAGCCGGGTCAGCTTGGTGCTGGCCTTGGAGGACTGAAGTCCATGCCCTATCACCACCGCCCCCCGGGGCGGCCCTGCCGGATGATGAAGTACAGCAGCCAGATCGCCGCTGGGATAAGGTATGCTGACTAAATGCTGGCGGGCTTCCATTTAATGGAAGGAATTGTCCTGATTACTGTTGGCTTCAGGTGTGGAATCTTCTTCGGCTTCTTGGTTGAATTCTTCGTAGGCCCGCACCAAATACCCGATAATCAAAAGGCTGGTCTGAAAGCGGGT
>JASFOZ010000013.1:0-21062 GCA_050116255.1 Desulfarculaceae bacterium | reverse complement strand
CGGCGCCCAGCCCTTGTTTGTGGAGGTCACCGCCTCCCGGGCCGTGGTGGAAGAGCGCCTTAAGCGCCGGCAGGCCAAAGGCGGATCTGTAAGCGACGGCCGCCTGGAGCTTTTGGACAAGCAGGCGGCGGCCTGGGAAGATGGGCAATGGCTGACGGGGAATCTGGGCATGACTGTGGACGGCGGCGCCCCTGAGGAACAAAAAATCAAAAAGCTTATACGCCGCCTTGAGGAGATGGGCCATGGCCATTGAACTGAGAGTTGCCGCCAATCAACAGAATCTTGAACAACTGCGCCCGTACTTTAAGGAGCGCTGTCAGGAGTTGGAGATTAATGAAAAGGAGGCTGAGCCCATCTTATTCGCGGCCATAAAGGCCTTTAGCGCGGTTTGCTTGGCCGCCTCCGGCCGTACGGTGATGTTCAACCTGCGCCGCCTGCGTTGGGAGATCAGCCTGCGCCTGGAGTTTGAATACCAAAATGAAGAGGAACCCTTGGGGCTTACCGCCGCCCTTTATTGCCCCCCGGCAGCGCGAACCGAGTTCACCACCCGGGGAGGACGGGGCATATGGATTGCCATCTGGGAGAACCAATGACCCTAAGCAAAGACAGACTCGCGGCCAGGATAAGCGTGGCCCGGGGCGAGGAACCGGCTGATCTGCTTCTTACCGGGGCAAAGGTTGTCAACCTTTTCAATGCCGAGGTTTTTGAGCGCCCCATCGCTATTCATGACGGAGTGGTGATCGGTTGGGGCGAATACCAGGCCAAACAAACCGTGGACCTAAAGGGCGGTTACCTGGTGCCTGGTTTCATCGAAGGGCACCTGCACGTGGAGTCCACTCTGCTCAGCCCCGGAGAGCTGGCCCGGGCCGTCTGCCCCCATGGCACCTCGGTGATTGTGGCCGACCCGCACGAAATCGCCAATGTCATGGGAAGCGCCGGGGTCAAGGCCATGCTGGAGGGCTCGGCAAATCTGCCGGTGACTTTTTATTTCAACGCCCCTTCCTGTGTTCCCGCCACCCACCTGGAAACAGCCGGCGCCGTGCTCGAGGCCAAGGAGCTGAGAGAACTGGAGCGCCTGGAACGGGTTTTGGGACTGGCTGAGGTTATGAACTTCCCTGGAGTGATCGCCGGTGCGCCCCCCCTGCTGGATAAATTGCTGGCCTTTGCAGACCGCCCCATTGACGGCCATGCCCCTCTGCTCAGCGGCCAGGGCCTGAACGCCTATCTGAGCGCCGGACCTGAGAGCGACCACGAGTGCACCAATCTCGAGGAGGCACGGGAAAAGCTGGCCAAGGGGATGTGGCTCATGATCCGCCAAGGAACCAGCGCCCACAACCTGGCTGACCTTTTGCCCCTGGTGACGCCGTTGACGGAACGGCGCTGTATGCTGGTCAGCGACGACCGCCATCCCGACGACCTCGCCAGCGAGGGGCATATGGACGACCTGCTGCGGCGGGCGATTCGCCAGGGTCTGGACCCGCTCATCGCCCTGCGCCTGGTCACCCTGAACCCAGCCCGCCGCTTCGGCCTGGGCCGGCGCGGGGCCATAGCGCCCGGGTATATCGCAGACCTGGTACTGGTGGAGGACCTGAAAGAATTCAAGGTCAGGCAGGTGTTTCAGGCAGGCAGGTTGGTGGCCCGGGATGGGCAGACCCTGGCGGCTTTCCCCAGCGGATTACCTGAGGCCGCCCGTAGCACCATGCACCTGCCTCCTTTGAGTCAGGAGACCTTCAGCATCCCTGTCCAGGGCCCCAAGGTCCGCATAATCGAGTTGATACCCGGCCAGATTCTAACCAAGGCCGCCATTGAGCCGCCCCCCCAGCAGGACGGCCGGCTCGCTGCCGATCCCGGGCGCGACCTGGCCCTTTTGGCGGTCATCGAACGCCACCAGGCCTCAGGCCGGGTGGGACATGGGCTCATCAGGGGTTTAGGGATACAGCAAGGCGCCCTGGCCAGTTCCGTGGCCCACGACAGCCATAACCTGGTGGTCGCGGGTATGGATGCCAAGTCCCTGCTAACCGCCGCCCGCAGGGTGGGGGAGATGAAGGGCGGGCTGTGCGCAGCCTGGGGCGACCGGGTGTTGGCAGAGCTGGCCTTGCCCTGGGCGGGCCTGATGAGCGATCAAGAGTTGAAACCAACCTTGGAGGCGCTGAGTGACCTGCGCCGGGGAGCGGCGCAGCTCTGCTCAGCGGCCGAGCCCTTCATGAGCCTGTCATTCGCCGCCTTGCCGGTAATACCTTCCCTGCGCCTGACCGATCTGGGCTTGGTGGATGTGGAGGCGTTCTCCCTGGTGGATCTTTTTGGGGACTGAGCCGCAGCAACCCGGGGCCTTGACCCACAAGGCCGGTGCGTACTCTTTCTGGAATTGCCCTGAACACTGCGCAATGTTAAGCTCGGGTCAGGGAGAGGACAGGTGGCTATGAAGAAAGATGACGACTGGCTTAGCGCCCTGGACCGCAGGCTTATGGACTGGTTCTGGGCCCCGGACCGCAGGCTCAACCTTGCGGCCAAGTGGGGTTTTTTTGTCCTGAAGGTCGCCTATCTGGCCCTGCGCAATTCCTACAAGGACCGCTTGCCCTTTTCCGCCAACGCCCTCACCTTCATCACCCTGCTGGGCCTCGTCCCGGCTCTGGCCATCAGCTTTTCCGTGGCCAAGGGCCTGGGCATGTCGGATGCCCTGAACAAGCTACTGCTGGACAACGAATTTCTGGCCAGTCAACAGGAGGTGATGCAACAAATCATCGGCTATGTCCAACGCACCGAGGTGGGCACCCTGGGTGTGCTGGGCCTGGTGCTCCTGATCTTCACCTTGCTCCTAGCCATCTCCAGTGTGGAGGAGGCCTTCAACCGTATCTGGGAGGTGGCTGCCCAGCGAAGTTGGCTGCGTAAGTTCACCGACTACTTTTCGGTGATGGTCATCTTCCCCTTACTGGTGTTGGCCGCCGCCGCCTCTTGGGCCCAGGTTTCATCCCACGCCCTGGTGCGCTGGCTGATGAACGTCTCCATGGTGGGTGAAGTGGCCCAGCAGGGCATCAACCTGGGACCCTTTTTTCTCTTGGCCGCAGCCTTTATCTTTATCTATCTCTTTTTGCCCAACACCCGGGTTCCCATACGTTCCGCCTTGGTGGCGGGCACAATCACAGCAGCCATCTGGTGGGGGGTGCAGAATCTTTACATCTTTTTCCAAGTCGGCGTGTCCCGCTATAACGCCATCTACGGCGGGTTCGCCTCTCTGCCTCTGTTCATGATATGGGTGCAGGTATCTTGGAATGTGGTGCTCTTTGGCGCTGAATTGGCCCACGCCCACCAGGTCTGTTTGCACGGCCCCTTGCCCCGGTACGTCTACCCCCCCTTAACCACCGCTCAACGTGAAGGCCTGGGCCTGCGCATCATGTTCCACCTGGCCCGGCGCTTCCACCGTGGAGAGGATCCGCCAACTTTATCTGACCTGGCCCGGGAGCTGAAAATGCCCCTGGGTGAAGTGCAGAAAGTGGTCCGGACCTTGATGGACACGGGTTTGATCAAAGAGGCCGGTCCAGAAGGGGAGGTGCAGCCGGGCCGCTCTTTGAGCACTGTGACCCTGGCGGATGTGTGGGCGGCCATGCGCGGCGCTAGCCACTCCGAGCTCTGCCGGGCGGAACAGCCCGGCGATGCGGAGATGCTGGCCTGGTTGGACCGGGCAGCAACCGCAGGCCAAGAAGAGTTGGCCCAGCGGAACCTGCAACAACTGGCGGAACAGGCGGAACAGGAGGAGCTCGATTCCAATAGCCAAATCGAGGCCTGCTGATCTTTCCTAATACTCGAGGGGACTTTCTTAAGATAAACCGAGGAGGAACCCATGAAAAAAGCTGTGGTAGCAGGATTGATATCGGCCCTAATTTGGGGGGTAGTGCCCGCAGCAGCGGCATGGGAGGTCAAATCAGACACCAAGGTGGCTGGTTTCGGCCATCCTGAATCAGTGGCTTTTGACTCCGGGACCAAGCAGCTATATGTGAGCCGCTTCGGGCCCCAACTCAAACCCCTGCAAAAAGACGGCAAAGGATTCATCTCCCGGGTGGACCTGAAGGGAACGATCCTGGAAGAGAAATTTCTGCCGGGCAGCGGCGGCGTACTCCACAAACCCAAGGGGCTTTGGGTAAGCGGCAGCCGTTTGTGGACCACTGACATTGACGTGGTCTGGGTATTTGACCTGAAGACCAAAAAGGGGCGCCAGGCTGCCTTGCCCGGAGCCAAGTTCGCCAATGACCCGGTGGTGGAGGGGAGCCGGCTATTTGTCAGCGACACCCAAAGCGGAACCATCTATCTGGTGCAGCCGGCGGATTTTCTGGACACAAAGCCCCAGGTGAGCCGGTTTCTGGAGAACCCGGGCTTTGGGTCCAACGGCCTCTGCATTAGTGTAAAGGGCACTCTGCTGGTGGGGGCCTTCGCCCCCCAGGGATCATTGGGGAGCCTGCACGAGGTCAAGGACGGCAAGGCCAGCCCCATCAGCCAACCCCTGGGCAGCCTGGACGGCCTGGCCATGTTACCCGATGGGACCATCCTCTATACGGACTGGCGCAATCAAGGGCTGTTCGCCTTTCAGCTCGGGGGCAAGCCCCGCCGCCTGGCAGGCGGATTCAAGGGTCCGGCTGATTTCGCCGTGGTGCCTCGGGCAAAGGGCTATCTGGTGGTGGTGCCGGATCTGGTCAGCGGCGATCTCCGCTTCATAGAAATAAGGCCCTAGGCCTGGCGGTTCGATCAAGACCCAAAGGAGGGATTTGAGGCCGGGCCTCAGTCCAGCATCTTCAGGATGTCCTTGAGTTCGCCCAGAATCTGGTCAGAAGGCGGTTTGGCTTTCTTGGCCTTTTGATCTGCGGCCATCTCCTCCAGGCGGCGCCGCGCCCCGGCCAGGGTGTAACCCTTGTCGTGGACCAGGTTCTGGATCAAGGCCAGCAGGCGGACATCCTCGGGCAGATAAATGCGGTGGCGGCTGGGCGCTCTGCGGGGGCGGATCTGGGGAAATTCGCTTTCCCAAAACCGGAGGACATAGGGCTCCACCCCCAGAAACTTGGCTACCTCACCGATACGGTAATAAGGTTTTTCCGGAAGAGAGGGCCCGGTCATTCACCAGCCTCCGCCAGGTTACTGCCGTAACGCGCCTCCAAAGCGTCTTAAAAGATTATCCACCAGTTCCTCATGAATGGGCAAGACTTCCTTCTCAGTGAGGGTCCGCTTATCATCACGGTAAACGAAACGGAGACCCAAGGATTTCTTGCCTTTGGGCAAAGGCCGGCCTTGGTACAGATCGAATATCACCACATCCGTAAGCCATTTACGCGCCTTTTTGTTCTCAGGTTGGCGGGCTGCGCTTAGAACCTCGCCCGCAGCCAGGCCTTGGTCCAGCACGATGGCCAAATCCCTGGTAACCTCCGGAAAGCGGGCCAAGTGGGCGAAAGGCTTAACTCCGGGGACCTTCTCCACCAAGAGGTCAAAATCCAAATCAAAGAAGAACGCCGGCCGGTCGATGTCAAAGGCAGCGGCCACACGGCTGCGGAGCAGCCCCAGTTCGCCCAAGGTCTTCTTTCCCAGGCTCATGCGGCTCCAATGGCGCGGATCCAAGTAGGGTGGGCAATCTCCCTCCGGAGAGTAGGCGGGATCCTCCAGACCCAGGCCTTTACATAGAAACTCCACCGCGCCTTTGGCATGGGCCAACGAAGCCGGCTCCTCCCCGGCCCACCAGGAAGTGGGTTGCGCCAGGCCGCATAATATTCCGGCCAGGCGGGCGGGCTCCCAAGGCAGCTTTTCTCCCTGGCGCTTAATGAAAACCCTGCCCACTTCAAATATGGCCACCTGGTTGAGACGAAAGCTGAGGTTGCGTCTTAAAGAGCCCAAAAGGCCGGGCAGCAGGCTGGTACGCAAAACCGACTGGTCTTCGGAAAGGGGGTTCATCAGCGCCACTACCTGACGCCGGGGGTCTCCGGCAGCCAGGCCCAGCTGATCCACCGCCTGGGGGTGGGCAAAGGAATAGTTGATGACCTCATCAAATCCCTGGGCAGCCATCAGGTCCCGCACCCGTTCCCGCAAGCGCTGATTCCAGGCCCGGGGTTTACCCAGCATAGGTCCCACCGGCATGGTGGGCGGAAAATTGTCAAAGCCGACCAAACGGGCGATCTCTTCTGCCAAATCCACCGGCCGCTCCAGGTCGGGGCGGTGAGCCGGGATGATCACCGTAAGGCCGTCGCCATCGCCCGTTTCCTCAACGGTCAGCCCCAGGTTCTTCAGGGGAGCCACCACTTGTTCTTTTTGCAGGGGCATGCCCAGAAAACGGTTAGTCCATTTCAAGGATAGCGGCAGCCGGGGGGCTTCATAAGGCCGCTTGTACACGTCCAATATGCCTTTGGCCACCTTGCCGCCGGCCAACTGAGCCGTAAGCTGGGCCGCCCGGTCGGCAGAGGTGGCGCAGCCAGCCAGATCAATGCCGCGTTCGAACCGGTACGAGGCCTCGCTGACCAGGCCCAGATTCTTGCTGGTGCGGCGGATGCATAGAGGGTCAAAATAGGCACTTTCGATCAGCACATCTTCGGTATCATCCCCTATCTCGCTGTTTAGCCCTCCCATGACCCCGGCCAGACCCACCGGCTTTTCACCGTCGCAGATAAGAAGCATGTCTTCTTTTAGCACCCGGTCTTGCCCATCAAGAGTGGTGAAGGGCTCGTTGGGACGGGCCCAGCGGACATCGACTTTGCCTCCGGCAAGGCGGTTGAAGTCAAAGGCATGCAGAGGCTGCCCTCTTTCCATGAGAATATAGTTGGTGATGTCCACCACGTTGCTGATGGGCCTGAGGCCGCAGGCACTCAGCCGGTCGGCCATCCATACCGGCGAAGGCGCTATCTTCACTCCCCGCACCAAGCGGGCGGTATAGCGGGGACAGCCCTCGGGATGGGTCACCGTGATCTCCACATCTTGGGAAATAGGCGGCTCCTGCTCCTGGAAACTGATCTCAGGCCTTTTGAGCGGAAGCCCGTATATGGCGGCCACATCCCGAGCCACGCCCAGCACGCTCAAGGCGTCTCCCCGGTTGGGGGTGATGGCAATCTCCAAGACCTGAGTCTCCAGATTAAAGGCTTCGGTCAAGGGCTGGCCTGGATTGAGGTCCTCTTTTAAATCCATGATGCCGGAGTGATCATCGGACAGGCCCAGCTCCCTCTCGGAGCAGAGCATGCCCACGCTCTCCACCCCGCGAATCTTGGTCTTCTTAACCTGCATATCCTCGCCCAGCACCGCTCCGGGCAGGGCCAAAACGCTGAGCATGCCTTCATGCAGATTGGGCGCACCGCAGACTATGGTCTCCACTCCCCGGCCAAAATCCACCTCTGCCAAGCGCAGACGATCGGCTTGGGGATGGGGCTCGACCTTTAGCACCTTGGCGATAACCACCTCTTCAAAGCCGCTAAATCGGTTGATGATCCCGTCTACCTCCAAACCGGCCATGGTAAGGGCCTCAGCCAGATCAGAGACTGGAACCTCAAATTCCACAAACTCGCGAAGCCATTTGACGGGTACCAACATGATAAGACCTTTAATAAGGGGTTAAAAAACTACACCAATCCCGGGGGCGTCCCGGGCCCAAGACCGGCGTACCCAGGGACGCCGATTAAAATTGACGGATAAATCGCAGGTCGTTTTCGAAGAACATGCGCAGGTCGTCAATACCCCAACGAAGCATGGCGATGCGCTCGATGCCCATGCCAAAGGCGAAGCCGGTGTATTTGTCCGGATCGTAGCCTACATTCTGGTACAGGGTGGGGTCCACCATGCCTGATCCCAGGATCTCCAGCCAGCCGGTCTGCCCACATACCCGGCAGCCCTCTCCCTGGCAGACCACACAGCCTATATCCACTTCGGCGCTGGGCTCGGTGAAGGGAAAGAAGCTGGGCCGGAAACGCACCGGAGTGTCCTCGCCGAACATCTGACGGGCAAAAGAGATCAACACGCCTTTGAAGTCAGAGAAAGTGATGCCCTCATCCACCATCAAGCCTTCCACCTGATGGAACATGGGGGTGTGGGTGGCGTCAGAGTCCCTTCTATAGGCCTTGCCCGGGCAGACGATGCGCACCGGCGGCTGCTGCGCCTCCATGGTCCGTATCTGGGCCGGACTGGTGTGGGTGCGCAGCACCACATCCGGTTCAACATAAAAAGTGTCCTGCATGTCCCGGGCCGGATGATCCGGGGGCATGTTGAGTGCTTCGAAGCAGTACCAGTCCAGTTCCACCTCCCGGGTCTCCACCACATCAAAGCCCAAGCGTACAAAAATCTCCAAGATCAGGCGCTCGGTCTGGGTTACGGGATGGAGATGCCCCAGGCGGGGCTTGATGCCAGGCAGGGTGATGTCTTCACCGCCCTCTGACAGCGCCGGCCCGGCAGTATCCTGTTCCAGACGCTGCATGGCCTCTTCCAGGTCCTTTTGCACCTCGGACTTAACCTGGTTGGCCATCTGGCCGAAGCGGGGGCGCTCTGAGGCGGGCAAGTTGCCGGTCTGGCGCAAAAGCTGGGTGAGCTGGCCTTTGCGGCCCAAAAGGCGGATGCGCAGATCATCCAAGGCGGCTGGACTTTCCGCCGCAGCGATGTCCTTTAAGGCCTGCTTCTTCAAACTCTCAAGCTTGTCTAGCATAACGCCCTCTGGGACTAGATCTCTTTTCCGATACGGATGGACAGCCCTCGCTGCCGTCCCTCTAATATCACCCCGGCCGGGGCCAGGCTATGTGACCCGGCGTCTAAGCGCCTTTGGCCAGATCGGCCACCGCAGCGAAACCAGCCGGATCGCTCACGGCCAGTTCCGCCAGCACCTTGCGATCCAAAGCCACATCGGCCTTTTTCAGACCGCTGACAAAGCGGGAATAGCTAAGGCCGTGCTCCCGCACCGCGGCATTGATGCGCACGATCCACAAGCGTCGGAAAGAACGCTTTTTCACCTTGCGGTCGCGGTAGGCAAAGGCCAGTCCCCGCTGCACACTCTCTTTGGCTGTAACAAAGCGGTTATGCCGGGCGCCGCCATGGCCCTTGGCCAATTTCAGCACCCGGTTACGGCGCCGGCGGGCCTTGTATCCGCGTTTTACTCTGGGCATTTTCGATTACTCCCTAATCTCAACTGGGCGCAAACCGCCCAATCTCTTTGTCACAAATTGGGTAAGAGCCGCCTGATGCCCCTGGCGTTGGCCTTATCCACGGTACCGCTTTTGCGAAGGTTACGCTTGCGCTTGGTGCTTTTGTGTTTCAATAAATGACTGGCATAGGCGCGGTTGCGTTTAAGGCGCCCGGAGCCGGTGGTCTTGAAACGCTTGGCCGCGGCACGGTTTGTCTTGATCTTGGGCATGATTGGTCTCCTCAGGGGGCAGCGCCATTTGGGGCGGCAACCCTCGGCATAGTCGTAAGTTCGCGGTCTATTTGGGGGCCAATACCATAGTCATGATGCGGCCTTCCATCTTGGGGGTGCCCACCACGATTCCGGCTTCGCCCACTTCCTCGACCACCCTGGTCAAAAGCCGGCGGCCGGCTTCAGTGTATGCGATCTCCCGCCCCCTGAACTGCACCGTCACCTTGACCCGGTTGCGCTCCTCCAAAAAGCCCAAGATTTTGGCCAGCTTGAAATTGAAGTCGTGGTCGGCAATCTTGGGACGGAATTTGATCTCTTTAAGCTGAACCTGGACCTGTTTCTTTTTGGCTTCCTGTAATTTCTTGGCCTGCTGGTACTTGTATTTGCCGTAATCCATCACCCGGCACACGGGCGGGTCGGCATTAGGAGCAACTTCCACCAGGTCCAATCCAGCCTCGGATGCAACCTTGAGGGCCTCTTCTATGGTTACAATTCCCACTTGCCCGCCTTCGTCATCGATAAGTCGAACCAGTGGGGCCCGGATCAGATCGTTCACCCTCACGCGCTGTTGTTTGGCTATGGCCCGCTCCTCCTGTCTTTTCGTTATCGCCGTATCGGCCTAGTCCGGCTTAAGCCTCTCATCAACCCTGATTCGAAGGCGGAGCCGGCTTGGACTCCTCTATCAGCCGGGCGGCAAATTCCTCTACCGGCATGGCCGGCAAGTTCTTGCCACTGCGCAGCCGGGGAGTGAGAGTGCGCTCCTCCACTTCCCGGTCGCCCAGAACCAGCATATAGGGGACCTTAAGGAGCTGGGCGTCCCGCACCTTTGCCCCCAGTTTCTCGTTACGCAGGTCCAATTCCACCCGCAGGCCTTCCTGAGTCAGCCGGCCAGCGATCTCCCGCGCCCAGTCATCGGCGCGGTTGGTAACGGTTAATATACGCGCCTGCTCCGGAGCCAGCCATACTGGGAAGGCGCCTGCGTAGTGCTCGATCAAAATGCCTATGAACCGTTCCAGCGATCCCAGTATGGTCCGGTGCAGCATAATCGGACGCTTGGGCTCGCCGTCCGCATCTATATAAGTCAAATCGAAGCGCTCCGGCATGGTGAGATCGCACTGTATGGTGGAACACTGCCACCGCCGCCCCAAGGCATCAGTCAAATGTACATCTATCTTGGGACCATAAAAAGCGCCGTCGCCTTCGTTAATCGCATATGGCTGTCCGCTCTTTTCCAGGGCAGCCATGAGGGCTTGGGTGCCGCGCTCCCAGTCCTCGTCGGAACCGATTGACTTTTCCGGCCTGGTGCTTAACTCCAAAGTATAATCAAATCCGAACAGAGTCATCAAGTCGTTAACCAAATCCATGATCCCTTGGATTTCGGCCCCCACTTGCTCGGGCGTGCACAACAAATGGGCGTCATCTTGGGTGAACGCCCGCACCCGGGTGAGCCCATGGAGCACCCCGGACTTCTCATGCCGATGTACGATGCCCAGTTCAAAGTAGCGCTGGGGCAGATCGCGGTAGGAACGGAGCTTGGACTTATAGATGAGCATGTGGGCCAAGCAGTTCATGGGCTTGATGCCGTACTCATCCTCGTCCACTTTGGTGAAGTACATATTCTCCCGGTAATTGTCGAAATGCCCCGAACGCTCCCACATCTCCCGCTTTAAAATCTGGGGCCCGTAAACGATCTGATAACCCCGCCTTAGGTGCTCCTTACGCTCGAACTCCTCGATGAGGTAGCGCAAAAGAGAGCCCCGAGGATGCCATACCGCCAAACCGGCCCCCAACTCCTCATGGAAAGAAAAGAGGTCCAGTTCCCGTCCCAACTTGCGGTGATCGCGCTTTTTAGCCTCCTCCAGCATCTGCAAGTGGTGCTTAAGCTGCTTCTTGTCGAAAAAGGCGGTGCCGTAAATACGGCTGAGCATACGGTTGCGCTCGTCTCCGCGCCAGTAAGCCCCGGCCACTGAAAGCAGCTTGAAAGCGCCCACCTTGCCGGTGGAAGGAATATGGGGGCCCCGGCAGAGATCTGTAAATTCGCCCTGGGTGTATATACTCACCTCGGGATCTTCGAGGGCTTCAATTAGCTCAACCTTGTATTTTTCATCCTCAGCCTGGAAATGTTCCAAGGCCTGGCCCTTGGGCTCGGTCTTGTGTTCAAAGGGCAGATCGGCCTTTATGATTTCTGCCATTTTGGCCTCAATGGCCGGCAGATCCTCGGGAGTAAAGGCCCGTTCGTACTCAAAATCGTAGTAAAACCCGTTTTCAATTGCCGGGCCTATGGCCACCTTCACCCCTGGGAAAAGCTCCCGCACCGCCTCGGCCATGATGTGCGCCGTGGAATGACGCAGCAAGTCAAGGGCCTCAGGGTCATTGGGCAGTACAGGGGACACTTCGGCCCCGGGGTCGACTTGGGCGTCAAGATCAACTATCTTGCCATCCACCCGGGCGGCCAAAGCCCGCCCTGCAGCCTTTGTATTCTGCTGAGTTATATTTTCAGCAGCGGTTACCAAGAGTTAGGCTCCTAATCCCACACGGGAAAAACAAAAAAATATCCCTCTCCCAGGGCTGGATCGGAAAAAACGGCCTTTAAAAATCCCTGCGCCGTCCTATCCACCCCGGCGAGCCTTTGGTAGGCGCGCCGGGATTTGAACCCGGGACCTCTACCGTGTCAGGGTAGCGCTCTCCCCCTGAGCTACGCGCCTCTAGGGTCGAACCCACCTTATACAAGCGGCTTGGCGACCTGTCAAGGCCCATCACTTGGGGATCATTACCAACTTCATGCTTTGCGGGCCCATTTCAGTCACGTTGATCAAGAAACCGCCGAAGTCTTCCAAAAGCAGTTGATCCGCTAATTGCGATGATGACACCTTCAATTTCAGGCGCAGGCGGGCCCAGCCGGCCCCCGCTGATTCACGTGATAATTCAGCTACCTGGGAGGTCAGTGATCCCAGAACCTCCTCAAAGTGGTTCAGATCGGCCAAAGAACGGACGCCCTTGATGGTTACCAATACCTCCTTCTGCCCCGAAGAACTGGTGGTTGAGGCCCCTGCCACCTGCTCCAACAGCTTCCGGACCGCCTGTTCCACAGCCTGGTTTACCATCTGGGAGGCCCCGGATCCCGGAGTGGTGCTGAAGCCGGGGCCTTCCACTTCTTCCATGGCCAAAACCTTCCCCTGGACGGCATCCAATACCTGTAACTGGGCCAAAGGTGAAACTTCGGCCCCAGGGGAAGTCACCAGAGGATAGGTGCGGACCCGGCCCATGAGCACCAGTCCGGCCCCGGCCAGCCGGGCCAGCTCCAGGGCCTGCTCTTCGTTGAGAACCGCCTGGCGCTCCTCCTCAGGGACTTTTCCCTTCAAGATATTAATGTCGGTGATCTCGACTCCCAGTGATTTCAAGACTGCGGCAACCGGGGCTGGGGCGGAAGGCACTCCAGGGATGCCGGACCACCAAAAAACAGGGGGGCGGCCCGGTGCCGTATCCTCGGAAACCAGGACCAAAGTTTTTGCCAGCCGGGCCGAGCCCAAACGCAAACCGACCCGGGTCAAGGCCTGATCCAAAACCCCACGGTTGACGCCCACTGAGACCAAGGCCAAGGCCACGCCTTGGTCCACCTTGGCCGACCTTAGGCTGTAGGCCTCCACAAAGGACGGCGCCTTATCCAAAATCTCCAGCTTTAACAGATCAAGCTTTTCTGCCAGGGTGGCGGTGTCCACCATCTCCACCGCAACTCTACCCACTGCCCTGCGCAGGGCGTCGTTCACCGCCCGCTCTCTGGCCTGGGCTTCGCTGCCTGTGGCTGGCGCCTGCCCCAGACAGAGGACATTGGTCACTTCCTTGGTCTGGGCTGCCAGCGGCTGGCCCCATAGCAACACCAGCCAGGCCAAGATGATAAAAGCTTGCTTCATCGCTTTGCTCCAGGATCGAGCCACGCCGCCTCCGCCCGGGACGAGATTGCGCTTATATCCTCGGGTGAATGCCAGTGTATACCTTCCAGGCCCCGGAACCAAGTGAGTTGCCGTTTGGCATAGGCCTTGGTATCTCGGGCCATCAGGTTCAGGGCCTGATCCGGGTCCAACTTGCCTTGCAGCACCGCCAGGGCGTGGCGGTATCCCAGGGAGTTGAGAGAGCGCGCCTCCGGGGAAACACCTCCAGCCAAAAGGTCCCGTACTTCCTCCACCAGGCCCTGGTCCCACATCTGCCGGCACCTTTGCTCAATACGCTGATTCAGTTCAGGCCGGGGCCGGTCAAGGCCTATTATGACATGGGGATAGCGGATTTTGGAGAAACCATGCCCGTTTTGCAGGCTGCTCAGAGGGCGGCCCGTTTGCAGGCATACCTCCAAGGCCCTCAGCACCCGCTGACGGTCTCTGGGGTGCAGTCTCTGGGCCGCCTCGGCGTCCAGTTGCTGGAGCTGCTGGTGCATGGCCTCTGCCCCTTCCTGATCCCATCGCTGGAGCAGCCTTTGGCGCAGCTTTTCATCAACCGGAGGGGCCGGCGCCAGGCCATGTAAAAGGGCCTTTATATAGAGTCCGGTGCCGCCGGCCACCAAGACCTTCTTTTGCCGGGCCTGAATATCGGCGATGGCCCGGTCGGCCAAATCCGCAAAACGGGCGGCGTCGAAGTCTTCTTCCGGGCCGGCCACATCGATAAGGTGGTGGGGGGCCTGGACCTGCTCCCGGGCAGTGGGCTTGGCCGAGCCGATATCAAGGCCCCGGTAGATCTGAACGCTGTCCGCACTCACCACCTCGGCCCCGAAGCGCTGACACAAGGTTATTGCCACCTGGGTCTTACCCACGGCGGTAGGTCCGGCCAGCACCAGCAATGGGCCGGCGGCGGTCATGGCCCGGGCTCGCTGCTGCGCTTGAAATAGCGGGCCAACTGACCCCGGCTCAAGCTTAAAAACACGGGCCTGCCATGGGGACAGGTCACCGGAGGGGGCAAACTTGCGGCCTTATTTACCAGGTGGCTCAGTTCATCCCCACCCAGGTTCTGACCGGACATGATAGAGGAGCGGCAGGCCAGGGAGCGGAGGGCCACCTCCAGGAACTCCGGGGTCTGGGCGCTTACCCCGGCGGAGTGCAACTCGCTGAGAAGATCCCGCACTACTGTGCTCACGTCGCGGCCGCTCAGAAGGGGGGGAATCGCCACCACCGCCCAGGTCAAACCCCCAAAGGGCTCCATCTCCAGCCCCAGCCGCCGCCAGTCCCCGGCCTGAGACTCGGCCCAGGCGGCCTCCTGGGGGGTCAGTTCCAGGGTCGCCGGGACTAAAAGGCCTTGGCCGGGCAGCCCTCCCGTTTGCATGCTCCTTTTAAGCGACTCATAGGTAAGCCTCTCATGGGCTGCATGCTGATCCACTATCACCAGGCCCTCTGGCGAAGAACACAGAATATAAAGCCCATGGAGCTGCCCCAGCACCTGCAGATCGCCCACCGGGCTGAACAAGGGCCTTATCTCAGGCCTTGCGGGCGGCGCCGCCTCTCCAGGTTCTTCCGGCGGCGGCGGGGTTGATAAGGAAGGCGGTTGAATCTCCCGCTCTATAGGCCGAGGCCTTTTCCATTGCTCCGGCTCGGGGCGCAAAACCGTGTTCGACCCCCCGGAGAACTTCGGGGTGTGGGCGCGGGGAACCACATGTATCGGCGGTTTTGTTGCCTTTCTGGCAGCGGCCAGGCCCTGCCGCAGGCCCTCCACCAGTCCGTCGTGCACCTGTTGCTGGCGCCGGAAACGAACCTCGGTCTTGGCCGGGTGCACGTTCACATCCACCTGGGCCGGGTCCATGATCAAGTTCACCACCAACACCGGCCTCCTGCCCATTGGCAAAAGGCCTTTGTAGGCCTCAGCCACGGCGTGGATCAGCACCCGATCCCTTACGTAGCGGTTGTTAACCAGGGTGTAGACCTGGTCATAAGCAGCGCGGTGCAAAGAAGGCATTCCCGCCAAACCCTTTATCTGCAATCCGGAAACCTGCTCCTGCACTGAAACCATCTGGTCCACGACCTCGCGCCCCAAAAGAGCGGCCGCACGTACCGCCAATTCAGGGCTAGGGGGCAAATCGTAGACCACCTTGCCTCCACTGCTGAAGCGAAAAGCCGTCTGGGGATTACCCAGGGCCAGCCGCATCAGAGCCGAGGTCAGATGGGCGCTCTCAGTGGTCTGACTTTTCAGGAATTTGCGCCGGGCGGGGGTGTTGAAGAAAAGGTCCTTGACCTCCACCTGGGTACCCGAGGGGCAACCGATCTCCTGCACCTCCCGGACAGATCCTCCCACCACCTGCACCTCGCTGCCTGACTCGGCCCCCTGGGGCCGGGAGCGCAATGTCATCCGGCTCACCGAGGCAATGCTGGGCAGGGCCTCGCCCCTGAACCCAAAGGTGGCGACCTTCAGCAGGTCCTCACTGTCCTGTACTTTGCTGGTGGCATGCCGCTCCAAAGACAACAGAAGGTCATCCGGATCCATGCCCCGGCCGTCGTCGACCACCCTAATCAGGCGGCGGCCTCCGGCGGCAACCTCCACCATAATCCGGGAGGCCCCCGCGTCCAGGGAGTTTTCCAAAAGCTCCTTGAGCACGCTGGCCGGGCGCTCCACCACCTCGCCCGCGGCTATCTGGTTGGCAACCGCCTCGGGCAAAACCCGCACTGAATTTGTTGCTGCCGGCTCTGTCATGCCTACAAGATATATCACAGCCAGCCGAGGGCATAAACATGGCCCAGGGCGAATCAGGCATTTGCAGCCCCCATGCAGGCAATGATCATCATGTGCCCCAGAGGGCAGCCTTGCGGAAAACCGCAGATTTCTGTTAAGGTTAGCCCGCTGGGGATGGGCTGAACAGGTTTATTCCCGGGCCTTGGGCCCCTGCCGGGGATATGATGTGCCTTCTTCCTTCCGGCAGGGGCCAAAGGCGAAATTGGTCTCAAAAACTTGTCCTCAAGAGGCACCTGAGGAGTCCGGCCCCATGGCCCGTAAGCAAACCAACCCCCCTGCCCAGCCGCCAGTAGTGGACCGGCTCTCCCCTCGGCAGGAAGCCCTGCTCAAGGCCAGCAAAGAGATAGCGGTGAAATTCATCGAAACCGGCCGCTTGAGCGTGGCCTCCTTTGCCGAAAACTTCCCCCAGATTTACCAGGCCATAGAAAAGACCCTTAAAAAAGACGACTAGCTCGCCATTCCCAGCCTGCCCCTGGGCCGGGCAGACCCGGCCTTGACGCCAGATAATGAGCGCACAAGGCAGCTGAAATTTTTGATTATAAAATCAGGTGTTTTTGGCCAAAGGCCGGACTGGCGCAGGAATGCCGGCCTTTGAGAGACAATAGATCTGCGGGCTCAATCGGTTTTATTGGCCCCGGTCTTGGCCACCAGGTTGCTCACCGCCAAAAGGCTTTGGAAGGTGCCGGCATCATGCCACCAGCCCTCTAGCACGTCAAAGGTGAGGTCGCCCCGCTCCAGGTAGGCGTTGTTGACGTCGGTTATCTCCAACTCGCCCCGGTTGCTGGGCTTAAGAGGCTCGATGATCTTGAACACATCGGCGTCATACATGTATATGCCCGTGACTGCGTAGGGGCTGCGGGGTTTAGCGGGTTTCTCTTCAACCCGAATTATGTCGCCCTGCTCGTCCAGGACCGGCACCCCGAACCTTTGCGGGTCCGGCACCTCCTTGAGAATAATCTTGGCCCCGCTGGCTTGGGCCTGAAAGGCCTCCACCGGTTTTTTGATGTTGCGCTCGATGATATTGTCCCCCAGGATCACGCAGATGGATTCACCTTCCGCAAAAGGCTCGGCCACGGCCAGGGCGGCGGCGATACCCCCCTCTCCCTCTTGATAACCGTAATTCAGATGTCTAAGGCCGAAATCCTTGCCGTTTGCCAGGAGCTTGAGGAAGTCGCCAGCATAATTGCCGCCGGTGACCACCATGATGTCACGGATGCCGGCATTGACCAGGGCTTGGATGGGATAAAAGATCATCGGCTTGTCAAAAACCGGCAACAGGTGCTTATTGGTCACCCGGGTCAGGGGTGAAAGCCTGGTTCCCAACCCTCCTGCCAAGACGATACCCTTCACAATCAACCTCCCATGGGTTCGAAATCCCGATAATAGACCTTGCTAAGATACAACCCCCCAGGGGGAGCCTTGGGTCCGGGGTAAATTCTCTGGCCCGCGGCCAGCATCTCGGCCAGGTCTGACGGCTCCAGGCGGCCCTGGCCCACCTGGACCAGCATTCCCACCAGGTTGCGCACGGCGTGGCGTAAAAACCCGCTGGCAGTAAAGCTCAGCCGCCAGATGCCTTGGGGCTCGATCTCCAGGTCCGCTTGCAGAATCCGCCGTACGGTGGAGCCTTTGACCTCCGCAGCGGAGGCCAGGGCGGCCAAGTCATGCTCTCCCTGGAGCAGCTCCAAGGCTTCCCGCAGCGCCGGTTCAGACAAATTTTGCTCTAGAGGCCAAAGCCGTCCCTGCAAAAAAATGTCCGCCCCGGCCTGCGGCCAGACAAAATACACGTAGGTCTTGGCCTTGGCTGCGTAACGGGCATTGAACCCGGGCGGCACCGGCCCCAGATCTCTTGGGTACACCTCAGGCGGCAACAAAGCCCGAAGTCCGGCCAGCATCTTTGGGCAGTCGAGACGGCTGTCAGTGACCAAGCTGGCCACCTGGCCCCAGGCATGCACCCCAGCATCGGTGCGTCCGCTGGCCACGACCCTGACGCTCTTCGCACATAGCTGCCCCAGGGCATCTTCCAGCGCGCCCTGAACCGTACGCGCTCCGGGCTGTACCTGCCAGCCGGCAAAGTCCTCGCCATTATAGGCCAAAACCAGGGCCAAGTGGCGCTGTTGTGAAGATGATTCCTGGTCAGCATCCGGCAGAAACGGGACATCATGGGATGGAAACCGGCCCCGCAGCCTTGACCAGAAAACACTCTTTTCCCTTGGCTCCATTCTGAACTGCACCTTATGCCCGGTTGCAGAAATGCCTGTTATCAGCAAAAATCCATCCCGCCCCTATGGAGTAAGCGCTAAAGCCTCCAGGCCGGCCCTCTCATCAAGCCCCAACATCAGGTTGGCGTCTTGCATTGCCATGCCGCTGGCCCCTCTGGTGATATTATCAAGGGCCGCAAAGAGCTTAAGCAACCCGCTCCTGGGGTCAACCGCTGCCCCCAAGTGCACCAGATTGGTGCCACGCACATCCTTGGTGGCGGGCAAGGCCTGATCGGGAAGAACCTTAACAAAAGGCTCCTCTTCATAGGCTTCCCGCCAGCAGGAAAGCACCGCCTCGGTTTCAACTCCTTCTTTGCCCTGGGCATAGATTGTGGATAAGATCCCCCGGTCCATGGGAAGCAGGTGGGGGGTAAAGGTTAAGCGCACCGGCTCGCCCGCGGCCAGGGACAATTCCTGTTCCATCTCCGGGGTGTGGCGGTGGCCGGAGACCGAGTAAGGCCTGAAGTTCTCGTGGACTGCGCCATGAATCAGATTCAGATTGGCCTTGCGTCCGGATCCGGATACGCCCGAAGCACTGTTGGCGATTATTCCCTGGGGGGCGATGATCCCCCTACGCAGCAAGGGAATCAAGGCTATGAGCACGCTGGTCACATAACAACCGGGATTGGCCACCAAGCGGGCGCTTTTTATCTGCTCCCGGTAAAACTCCGGCAAGCCGTAAACCGCCTCCTCCAGCAGCTCCGGGCAGGTATGGGGGGCATACCACTTTTCGTAGGTCTCCTGCTGACGGAGGCGGAAATCCGCGGAAAGGTCCACCACCTTGACCCCGGCTTCAAGCAGCGCCGGCGCCGCCTGCATGGCCGCCTTGTGGGGTACCGCCAAAAAGACCAACTCCGCCTGACTGGCCAGCTTGGCCGGGTCGGGGGCGCAAAAAACATTTTCCACCGCCCCAGCCAGGGCTGGGAACACCTCGGACACCGGCTGGCCTTCAAACTGGCGCGAACTCACCGCACTCAGCTTCAGCTCGGGGTGGAGAGCCATTATACGCATCAGCTCGCAGCCGGTGTATCCTGAGCCGCCCATGATTGCCCCTGAAACCATCGTTTTCCCTCCAATCTGCCATAAAAACAGGAAGGGCCCTGTGGGCCCTTCCTGTTTATGTCTGCATCTTTGCGACTGTTAGCGCTTGGAATACTGGTACCGGGCCCGTGCGCCGCGCTGACCGTACTTCTTTCGCTCTTTTTTGCGGGGGTCGCGGGTCAGATACCCCGCCCGCTTAAGGGCCTGCCTGAATTCGGGGTTGTATTCGGTAAGCGCCCTGGCGATGCCATGGCGTACGGCGCCGGCCTGTCCTGAAACACCACCGCCCCGTACAGTGGCCATGATGTCAAACTGGCTCAAGGTGTCAGTCAGAGCCAAAGGCGACCGTACCAGGGTGCTGTCCAGTTCCCGGGTGAAATAGTCTTCCAGGGGCTTACGGTTAACCGTAATGTTGCCCTCGCCCGAGATGATCCAACAGCGGGCCACGGATCTTTTTCTCTTACCAGTGGCGTAGTAGCTTGTTTCGCTCATGTTCAACCCGTTATTTCCAAAGGCTGGGGGTTCTGGGCCGCATGGGGATGATCAGGTCCTGCGTAGACCTTAAGCTTTTTGATCAGTTTGCGTCCCAGGCGGTTTTTAGGCAGCATCCCCCGCACCGCATTGCGCACCAGTTGCTCTGGCTTGGTGTCCAACATTTTTTTGGCGTTGACCGTCTTGAGGCCTCCGATGAATCCGCTGTGGCGGTAATAGTTCTTCTGCTCCCACTTACGGCCGGTTAGCTTGATTTTGTCAGCGTTGATCACAACGATGAAGTCGCCGGTATCCATATGGGGGCTGAATATCGGTTTGTGCTTGCCGCGCAGCCGCATAGCCACCTGAGAGGCCAGCCGGCCCAGGACCGCCTCGGTGGCGTCCACCACATACCAGTCCCGGGAAAAGTCTGTATCTTTAGCCACGTAGGTCTTCATAACTTCTACCGAAAGAGCAAGTAAACTTATGGCGTTATTCCGCTCGGGAATCGAAGGTGTATTTATAGGGGACAGCTTGGAATCTGTCAAGGGCAAAAAGCCAGTTCTTAAAGATCGTTGGCCTGGTTGGGGCCCGCCCCTATTCGTGATCACTACACAGGAGCGTCCTGCCTCCGGGCAATGGCCCCTAAATCCTAAATATCCTCAGACCTGCCCCAGCCCAGCACCTCGCCAAAGCCTCCCAGGGCGAAAGCCACGTAGAAACCCCTGTCCCTGGTGGTTTCGGTGAAGAAAAACCTCAGCCCCCAGCACTGGCCCTGATAACGAAGCTCATAGGTGTTTTCCAGGTCTTTATCCTCACGGAAATCGCGGTAATTAACGAAATTAAATGACCATTCTTTGGTCACCGCCAATTTGAGGCGGGTAACCAATTGCCGGGTCTGGTCATGGGTCTCCCGGTAGTCCAGTTCAACGGAATCGCCACGGTTATCGCGCCCTATCAGCTGAAAATTGAACTTCTCCCATATGTTGTTGTAAAGGTTCCAGGAGGCGTCGGATTCAAAATAAAGGTTGGAAAAAGGTTCAAACTCCAAACGGCCGTTCATAAGCCCCCAGGGGCGGGTTTCCCCGGTGCCGGGGGGCAGGTTGCGCTGATACTCGTCAATATCAAAACTGTGGTCAACGGTCAGGCGCAAAAACTCCCGGTAAAGGGGCTGGATCTCTCCGGTCTGCTCGTCTTTGCCCATAATCTTGCTGGTTAAAGAGTTGCTCACTCCG
>JASFOZ010000012.1:0-21418 GCA_050116255.1 Desulfarculaceae bacterium | reverse complement strand
ACCCAAGACCATTGACAATGACATCTGCTTTGTAGAGAAGACCTTTGGCTTTCAAACCGCGGTGGAGGCGGCCACCGAGGCCATCCGGGGGGCGCACAACGAGGCCGAGGGCGCGCCCCACGGCGTGGGCCTGGTCAAGCTCATGGGACGCCTCAGCGGCTTTGTGGCCACCAACGCCACCCTGGCCCTGACCGAAGTCAACTTCTGCCTGATACCGGAAGTTGATTTTGACCTGGATGGGCCCGAGGGCCTGCTCACCAACCTGGAGGAACGGGTGAGGGCCCGGGGCCATGCCGTGATGGTGGTTGCCGAAGGGGCGGGACAGAAGTTTTTCGAGGGCCAAGACAGAGGCACCGACGCCAGCGGCAACCCCCGCCTGGGGGATATCGGCACCTATTTAAAAGAACGCGTCAATGAGTACTTTGCCGGCAAGGGTATTGAACTGAACCTTAAGTACATCGATCCTTCCTACCTGATCCGCTCGGTGCAGGCCAACTCCGGGGATCGCATCTATACCGGTTTTTTGGGCCAATTTGCCGTGCATGCGGGCATGGCCGGCAAAACCGGCATGATGGTCTCCCTTTGGAACAACCATTTTGTGCATGTGCCCATCGAGCTGTCCACCGGCCACCGCTCCCGGGTGGACCCGGAGGGAAGCCTGTGGCAGGCCCTGCGCGAGGCCACCGGCCAGCCCCTTTGCCTGAACCAGGCCTGAGCGCTTGGCGAGGCCGGTATGAGGGGCGGACCTGGTTCCGCCCCTTTCTTATTCCCATGCGGCGGTCTCGGCCGGTGCGGGTTGGTTTTTGGGGGTTGCCCGCCCGCCAAACCGCCCAAGCAGCAATTGCGTGATCTTTTGGTAAAGATTGCCTGAACCGCCTGCTAAATGTCTCCTTATTATGGATTTTTTCCGTGACTTTGGGTATTCTCTGGCGGGCGAAATCTCTTCATGCCGCCGGCCGGGTCCGGGGCCGGGCAGGTAGGGCCCGGGTCTGATTGCAAGGAGAAATAAGTCTTGGGATGTTCTTTGCATAACTTATTTATCACCTATCCGGCCCTAGAGAAGGCTGGCCTTTCATGAAAAAAGAGGCCGGTTCATTCGCACATTCCCGCACTGCCCTGCTCATAAGCTCCTTATTGCTGGCGGCCTTGGCCTTCAGCCTCTGGTATTGGTGGGGGCCCCTGCTTGACCTGAGCAAGCAGATATGGCTGTTGCTTCAGGACAAGGAGGCCTTTCGCCAACGAATCGATTCTTACGGAGTCTGGGCTCCGGCGGTCTTCATTCTTTTTCAGGTGGTACAGGTTTTGTTCTCCCCCATCCCGGGCGAGCTGGTGGGAGCCATCGGGGGCTATGTCTTTGACTGGTTTCCGGCCCTGGTCTACTCCACCCTGGGCCTGGCCTTGGGTTCCTGGATAAACTTCTTCGTGGCCCGCCTTTTGGGCCAGCCGTTCGTGGAGCGCCTGATCCCGCCCAAAATGATGGACCGGATCAGCGGCATCATGCGGCGTCAGGGTGTCATCGTCAGTTTAATCTTGTTTTTAATACCCGGATTTCCCAAGGATTATTATTGCTATTTTCTGGGGCTTACCCCCATAAGCTGGCGAGTATTCATGGTGATCAGTTCGGTGGGGCGCATTCCCGGAACCCTGGTGCTCAGCGTCCAGGGCGCCCTGATCTATAACGAACATTATTGGAGTTCCGGCATACTGCTGGTGCTGGTCATCTTGTTGGTGATTGCAGTGTATATCTGGCGTGAGCGAATCTACGGCCTTTTGTACCGTCTGGACCGTGACAACTGCACCCCTCCGGGAGCGGTAGACGCACAAGGCCCCTGCCCCGCCCCAAATCAGCTTGGGGCCGAACCTGAAGAAAAAAATCAAAAATAGCAGAAGGGCTGTTAGCCCCGGCTTTGACCGGTCATGGGCATGGCCAGGACTGTAGCCGGCTGGTCTAGGCGGCGGTCCCCCGGGGTGCGGGACCACAAGGAGCAGGGGCGGCAGGAAAAAGAATGCCAGCGGCGGCGCACCACCACCTGCAGACAGATGCCGTATAGGCCGCAGCCCATATTGCGGTGTTCCGCCACCTCCTCAAAGGTGAGGGGCTTCTCCAGACGGGCCGGACCGTGGGGTCGGTGAGTGCGATGCATTAACCTTTTCCCAATGTAATGATGACCCACCAACTCTAGCATACCCGCCTCGCTTTCGCCAACCCCGGGGATGGACTTGCCCCCAAGTGATTTGCGAGATAGTCTTAGGGCTATGGATTGTGTGTTCCAAGCTGAAGAAGCCACCGCTTATGAGAACTGGCTGGAAACCAAGGCGGGAGCACAATATCTGCGCGCCACCAGCGCCCTATTGGACCGGGTCTTGGATTGCCGCCCTGGTTGGCGGGTACTGGACGTAGGCTGTGGCTTGGGCATCCATCTGGCCCACCTGATGGAACGGGGCATGCTGGTTCACGGCCTGGAGGCGGGACCGGTGCCCGCCCGGCTGGCCGCCCGCCGTCTGGGCTCTAAAGCAGATGTCGACGTGGGCGACGCCCATGATCTACCCTACGAGGATAACAGCTTTGACGCTGTGGTCTTATTGAACACCCTGGAGTTGGTGGACCGACGGGCCCAGGTTCTGGCCGAGGCGGCCCGGGTTGCGGCCAGCCGGGTCTGCCTGGTTGCCGCCAATGGTCTATCGCCAACCGCCTGGTGCTGGCGACTGCCCGGTTCCAGACATCCCCTGCGCCACGGCTCCCCCCTGGGGCTGTGGTCTCTGCGCCGGCTGGTGCGCGAGGTGTTGGGGCCGGTTCCCCAGACCTGGGCCGGCGCCGTATGCTGGCCCCGGGTGAACGTGGGTTTGAAGCCTTGGGGGGGGTTGGTGGGGGTGTGCGCTGCGGTGACCCCCCGTTTCATGACTCGCCCCCTGGTGGCGGAGCCTCGGCGCGGGGCTGCCCCGCCCCATCCCGCCCACAGCCATGGCCGCGTGATTGTCCTGCAACGTGTGAAGTGAGTTAAAAAAAAGAGGTGACCCCAATCCCCACCATGCCCTCCGGCGGACGCATCCGGGACTCTCAACCATGAGCCTGTTGGCGCGGCCCTGCCCCTCCCGTGAGCAGGTGGATTCCCTGGTGGAATTAGCCGCCCGCACCCATGGCCACCTCTGCCCGGGACAGGTTATCGGGGTGCGGATGTCCATATTGGGCCTGGGCCTTCTGGGCTACAGCTGCCCCCCCGGCTATCCGGATATCAAAAACCTGGTCGGCATTGTGGAGATTGCGCGTTGCCTGGCCGACGCCGTGGCCACCTCCACCGGTTTGCGTATGGGAAGAAGTTCGCTTAAACTAGTCAACCTGGGTCTTTTGGCGGCCACTTTCCTGGACCTGCCCAGTGGCCGGGCGGTGCGCCTGCACAGCAGAGAGCAGGCCCGGGAGCTGGCCTGGGACTACGCCCCAGGGATTACCGATCCCCATGCCGCCCAGACCGCGGCATACCGTATAATGCCGGACGACGAACTCTTTGAGGTGAGAGAGGTCAAGGTCCACCTGGAACCGGACGAGCTGCCCGGAGCCCGCAGTCCCAAGGTCGTGTGCAGTAAGTGCGGGGCCGTTGTGCGGAGCGGCCAGGCACGGACGGGCCCCTCGGGTCCGCTCTGCCGGGTGTGCGCGGGCGAGGCCTACTTTGAATTCGTCTCCAAGGAGAATAGCTGATGGAAATGTATAACGTCTGCGGTGATCAATGCTCCATGGCTCCTGCGGGCAAAACGGTGACCCTTGAAAATGCGGTGGGGATGGTGCTGTGCCAAGACATCACCGAGATAGTGCCCGGCGTGAAAAAAGGCCCGGCCTTTAAAAAGGGACATGTGGTCAGCGAGGCCGACCTGCCCCATTTGGAGCGTTTGGGTAAAAGGCATCTCTTTGTTTTGGAGATGGAACCCCATCAGATGCACGAAAATGATGCGGCCGAGCTCATGGCCAGCGCTCTTTGCGGCCCGGGCGTGAAAAAGGCGGGGCCGCCCTCGGAAGGCAAGATAGAGCTGGTGGCCGAACATGACGGGCTTTTTGACCTGGATGTGCAGGCTCTGATTCAGTTCAACCTGGTGCCGGAGGTCATGTGCAGCACCATTCACCGCTACACGCCAATAAAGGCCGGCCACCGCCTGGGCGGCACCAGGCCCATACCTCTTATCATCGACCGCGAAAATGTGGAAAAGGCCTGTGCCGTGGCCGGCCAAAACGGGGGCCTTCTTAAGGTGCGCCCCTACAAGCCCCATAAGGCCGGGGTGGTGGTGACCGGCAATGAGGTGGCCTCTGGGCTCATCGAAGACCGTTTCGCCCCCATCGTCGGCCAAAAGGTGCGGGAGTTGGGTTCGGAAGTGCTGGGGGAGCGTATCTGCCCTGATGACCGCTCCTCTGTTTCCTATGCCATCACCAGCCTGCTGGACCAGGGCGCTGATTTGATAATCACTACCGCCGGCATGAGCGTGGACCCTGACGACGTCACCCGCATGGGCATCGCCGATGCCGGGGGACGCGACCTGGTCTATGGGTCGCCGGTGCTGCCCGGCGCCATGTTCCTGGCCGGGATGCTGGATGGGCCCCAAGGGGAAGTGCCGGTATTGGGAGTGCCCGCCTGCGCCCTTTTCTACAAGACCACCATCCTGGACCTGATCCTGCCCCGGGTGCTGAGCGGAGAGCGCTTCACCCGGGAGAAGATCGCGGCCTTGGCCCACGGAGGATTCTGCAGCAACTGCAAAGAGGGATGCCGCTTCCCGGCCTGCGCCTTCGGCAGAGGGGCCTGAGTCAAGCCCCCAGGGCCGAACTCCGCCCGCCATTCAAGCAAGAGAAGGTGATCAAGGCATGAGGCCTCGCGCGCACGGGCTCATTTCCGGGGCGGCTTGGGGCTGAACATGAGGCAGGCGGAGCCTGAAGCCGACTTGACCACCTGCGAAGGAATGCGGTGGGACTTGAAACCCATACCCAGGCAGGCATAGGGCCGCGACTCATCCCAGGTGATGGTCAAGTGTCGGCACTGAAAGCAATTGGGACCGGTTTCCTTACCGCCTTTGGGCCGCATCTTAAAAAACTCCGGTAAAAACCATGCAAATTATAATACACCCACAGCCCTCCGCGCAGCGAAAGCGGTAAAACCAGCCGCCTTGCTGGCACAATGCCCATTCAGACCTTATCATTTAATTTAGTGATGACATCTTGCCTGCCCCGCACAGCTCAAGCAGGCTCAAGGGAGGAGACCATGCCTGAGAAAACCGTTCATATTCCTGATATTTCCTGCGGCCATTGCCTGATGACCGTTCAACGAGAGGCCAGTGAAGTTCCCGGGGTCAAGTCCGTGGAGGGCGATGTGGAAAGCAAGAATATCACCATCTCCTGGGATGCCCCGGCCCAGTGGGATCAGATCGAGGCTGCCCTCAAAGAGGCAGGCTATCCGCCCCAGTAGGCGGCCTAGGAAATAACATGCCCCAGAAACCACAAACGGTTGATTTGCCGGTGGTGGGGATGACCTGCGCCCGCTGCGCCGCCAACGTAGAGCGCACCTTGCAGAAAAAGGTGCCCGGCGTGAGCAGCGCCCAGGTCAACTTTGCCACTGAAAGCGCCAGGGTGGAGTATGACCCTGACCAGGCCACTCTCGATGACCTGGCCCAGGCCGTCAAAAAGGCAGGGTACGAGCTGATCCTGCCTGAGTCCCAAAAAAAGGTGGAACTGCCGGTGGTGGGCATGACCTGCACCCGCTGCGCCGCCAATGTGGAGCGCACCCTGCAGAAAAAGGTGCCCGGCGTTATCTCGGCCAGCGTAAATTTCGGCACTGAAACCGCAAACATAGAGTATGACCCCACGCAGACCAGCCTGGAGGCCATGTCTGAGGCGGTTAAAAAAGCGGGTTACGGGCTAATCCTGCCCGCTGCCGGCGCCGGCGGCGAAGACGCCGAGCAAGAGGCCCGGGCCCGGGAGCTGGCCGCCCAGAAGCGCTATTTCGCAGCCGGGCTGATTTTCACCATCCCCTTGTTCGCCCTCTCCATGGGCCGCGATTTCGGCCTGACCGGAGACTGGGCCCACGCCGTCTGGGTCAACTGGCTGTTTTTGGCCCTGGCCACGCCGGTGCAGTTCTACACCGGCGGGGGCTTCTACAGCGGCGGCTGGAAAAGCATTCGCGGCGGGGCGGCCAACATGGACGTGCTGGTGGCCATGGGCTCTTCAGCCGCCTATTTCTACTCCCTGGCGGTTATGCTCCTGCCCGGC
This sequence comes from Desulfarculaceae bacterium, assembly GCA_050116255.1. Lineage (GTDB taxonomy): Bacteria > Desulfobacterota > Desulfarculia > Desulfarculales > Desulfarculaceae > JASFOZ01. The sequence continues at coordinate 15,177 of JASFOZ010000012.1, read as the reverse complement.
GTGGGCCAGCATGTTTATTTCGAAACCTCGGCCGTGATCATCACCCTCATCAAGCTGGGCAAGCTGTTGGAGGCCAAGGCCAAGGGCCAGGCCTCGGCCGCGATCAGAAAGCTCATGGACCTGGCCCCCAAGATGGCCCGGGTCCTGGACGCCCAAGGCGTGGAACGGGAGGTTCCGGCTGAGAGCGTGCGGCCCGGCCAGACCGCTGTGGTGCGCCCGGGAGAGCGCATACCCGTGGACGGGGAGGTCTTGGAAGGTCAATCGGCGGTGGATGAAAGCATGATGACCGGCGAGAGCATTCCCGTGGACAAGGGCCCGGGCGACACCGTCTTCGGGGCCACCATCAATCAGCACGGCCTTATCAAGATCAAGGCCACCGGCGTGGGCGCTGACACCGCCCTGGCCCAGATCATACGCCTGGTGCGCCAGGCCCAGGGCTCCAAGGCCCCCATCCAGCGGCTGGCGGACCAGGTCTCCGCCTACTTCGTACCGGCCATAATCCTCATCGGGCTGGCCACCTTGGCCTTTTGGTGGGTCTTCAGCGAGAGCTTCGTACCGGCCATGATCCGCATGGTGGCGGTCTTGGTCATCGCCTGCCCTTGCGCCTTGGGGCTTGCCACTCCCACCGCCATCATGGTGGGCACCGGCAAGGGTGCGGGCATGGGCGTTCTTTTCAAAAACAGCGAGGCCCTGGAGACGGCCCATAAGATCACCACGGTGCTGTTTGACAAGACCGGCACCATCACCAAGGGCGAGCCGGCCCTGACCGACTGGGTGCCCCTGGACGGCAGCGGCCCGGAAGGCCTGGCCTTGGCCGCCAGCGCCGAGTCAGGCAGCGAACATCCCTTGGCCAAGGCGGTGGTGCAGGGTGCCTGCCAACAAGGGCTCGAGCTGAGCGATCCCGGGGAGTTCACCTCCTCCAGCGGCCTGGGGGTTGAGGCCCGGGTGAACGGGCGCAAGGTGCGCGTGGGCAAGCCGGACTGGTTCTCCGCAAGCGGCGGCCTTCCCCCCCGGGCCTCTCAGCTGGTGGACGAGCTTTCCGCCCAGGGCAAGACGGTGATGCTGGCCGAGTCGGATGGGAACCTGCTGGGGGTCTTGGCGGTGGCGGACTCGGAAAAGCCGGACGCTTCCCAGGCCGTGGCCGATCTGCGCCGCATGGAGATCACACCGGTGATGCTCACCGGCGACAATCAAAGGGCGGCCCAGGCGGTAGCGGCCAAGGTGGGCATCGAGCAGGTAATGGCCGGGGTCCTGCCCCAGGGAAAAGAAAAGATCGTGCGCCAGACCCGGGACCGGGGCGAGGTGGTAGCCATGGTGGGAGACGGCATAAACGACTCCCCGGCCCTGGCCTTGGCCGATGTGGGCGTGGCCATTGGAACCGGCGCCGATGTGGCCCTGGAGGCCGGTGACGTGACCCTGGTGGGGGGTGAGCTTTCCGGGGTGGCCCGGGCCATCCACCTGTCCAAGGCCACCATGCGCACCATCAAGCAGAACCTGTTCTGGGCCTTTTTCTATAACGCCGCCCTGGTGCCGGTGGCGGCCGGGGTTCTGCACGGAGTGTTATGGGTGCCGGCCTTTATCCGGGACCTGCACCCGGTGATGGCGGCCGCGGCCATGGCCTTTTCCAGCGTCACCGTGGTGCTGAACAGCCTGCGCCTGGGGCGGCAGCGGATCTAGGCGGCGTTTACTCGGTTTTGTAAATCTGGCGGGGGGGCAGACCCGAATCCGGGGCCGGCGGCGCAGCTTTGGGCTCCTGGGCCTTTTTTGATTCCTCTTTTTGCTTACGAAGGGCCTCGATCTTGGCCAGCTGGCTCTTTAACCGTTGGATGTCCGGGTGCTGGTCCGTGTAAAACACCCGCAGGCGTTCGATCTCGGCCCTGATGGCCCCGGCATTGGAGGGCTGGGCCCAGACCGGCCAGGTTGGGATCAAGACCGCCGCCAAGGCCAAGCTTGCTAACAATCGCCTCCAGGATTTCATCATCAGCCCCTTATTCAGAATTTGCCCGGCCGGCCTGTCGAAAAGGCCTGACCGGCTCTTGGGATAACATCATAAAAATCGTATCACACATCCAGGCCGCCGCCAAATCCAGCCGGAAATGGGCCAGGCCACTTAAACCTCAAAACGCCCCAACCAGAAAGAGGCAGACCCCGGTGCCGCTGGGGCGCGGGCTAGCCCGGGCCTTGCGGGGATGGGCCGGAGCCGGCAGCGGCCTTTGGGGGCGGCTTCAGGACCATGCGGCGGGTAAAGACCTTGTCCACACTCTCCAGGCGCAGGGGGACCTGCACATAGCGGTTTTGCTGCCAGAGCCGGAACAGGTCCAGATAATTGGGGCTGCCCCAGTATCCGTCCTGCCCGCCCATGAGCATAAAGTAGTTCCGGTCCAGGTCGGATAGGTCGGAGATGTGGCGCGAGTTGGCCCCATAAGTGACATAGTGGCTTTGATGGGAGAGCCGGTGGGCGGTTTTGGTCACCGTGTTGGTGGAGCCGGAAGCAGCCTCCTCTCCGCCGAAGCGGAACCGCCAGCCCAGCACCGGGATGCGGCCCAGGGGGTGGCTGAGGCGCAGGCGGTGCAGCTTGTCCCAGCGGTCATACTGCTCCAGATCAGCCTCCGCCCGGCCCAGGGCTTGGCCCAGAGCCTTGCCCGCGTCAGGCCTCTTCAGATCCTCGGCTAAAAAGGCATAGACCGCAGGAGAGCTCAACAAAAAAGCGGCGATCTTCTCGCCGTAGCGCCGGGGGTAGTAGCTGGAGGCCAAGTGATAGGCGCACAGCTCCAAGGCGGCGGCCCCCTTTGATTGGGGGCGATAGTTTCCGTCCCAGGCCGCCAGGGCCTTTCGCAACTTCGAATCCGCCCCCAAGGCCCCGCCCGCTGCCGCGAGCACAGCGCGGGCCAGCTCCAGCGAGTCCCGGGAAAAGACGCTTTGCTGCAGATGCATAAGGTCCTTCACGGTAACGGCCGTCCGCTTCTTGAGAAAACCGTGCAAAGTCAGGTAGCGATCGTTCCAGTTGCCCAACAAGGCCACCGGCGGCTCCGTACGCGCCGGGGTGTTGTTGGCCGAGACCAGAAAACCCTGGGCGGGATTATAGGCCGCAGGCAGATCCGTGCTCTTTAAGGGGTTTTTCCACCTCTGGGCGGGATCGCCGGGATCGCCCACAAGGCGGCGGCCGGTCTCGAAGGCGGCGGGATCAAACTCCAGGGCCATGACCTGGCCGATGTTGCCCTTGTCATCGGCGAAAAGAAAATTCTGTCCGGAAACGGCAAAAGAGGCAAAGGCCTGGCGGAACTGTTGCCAGTTCCGGGCCTGGTTGACGTGCAGAAGAGCGGAAAGCTCATCGCTGGGCTGATGGCCGCGCCACTTCAGGGCCAGGCGGGGGAGTCCCATATCCTCCAAGAAGGGGGCGTCGCTGACCACCGGCCCCAGGTTGGAGTCCCTCACCTCCACCTGCCGGTCCGGCCACCAGCGCACTCGCAGATACTCGGTCCGCGTCTGAAGCCGGTCATACCCAAGGCCTGATATATCGTACAGCGATGAGGAAAAGCTGAGCATATTGGTGCCGCCCCAGGCGATGTTGCGGTTGCGGCCGATCACCACCGCCGGCAGCCCGGGGAAGGACAGGCCTGCCAGGTGATAGGAAGGGGACTTGCAGCCCACGATGAGCCAGAGGTTGGGCAGGGTCAGCCCCACATGGGGATCGCTGGCAATCAGGGCGCCGCCGCTTTGGCTGCGCGGGCCCGCCACCACCACAGAGTTGCTGCCCGACTTGATCGCCCCGCTCAGAAGCTGCAGAGGAGCGCCTTGCCCAGGGCCGAAGCTGGGCAGGGAGGCCTGGCCGTGGGCCTGGAGGCGCTTCCAAAAGGCCAGCCAGGCCGGTTCCCGGCGCAAGGGCAAAAGATAATACCAGTACAGCCAGTTGACGTCCGCAGAGGCCAGGCGCCCCAATGTCACCAGGTCTGTCAGCGTCCAGGGTGCAGGCTCAAGCCCCAACACCTTCAGTTCCGGGGGCGGTGATTTGCTGTGGCGGATATAGAAATTAATGCCTTGGGCGAATCTCTCCAGCCAGCGCCGGGTGGCAGGGGCCATATTCTTTATGATCTTAGGCGCCGCCTTGCCCAGGTCCAGAATCCGCAGGGCATGATCCACATCCCGGACAAAGGGGCCGAACATCTCGGCCAGGCGTCCTTGGGAGAGGCGTCGCATCAGCTCCATCTGCCCCCAGCGCAGGTGGGTGTGCACCATGCCCAGGACCAAAGGCAGGTCCTCATCCTGGGAAGTTATGATAAAGGGAATTTGCTGTTGATTCCACAGTACCTCGGCACTACCCTTTAGGGGCACGTTTTGCACCGGAAACGCCTCTAGGCGTGTATCAAGGGTTAAGCCGGAGGGAATGGGGTTTAAAAAGGCGCAACCAGCGCAAGCAGCCAGCATAAGCACAAGCCCCCACCAGGCCGCTCTCCGGGGATTTAATCGGGGCATAAATAAACCTCGTTCGCAGACCGGGGGATTTTAGGGCCAGCGCCTGAACCCTCAAAAAGGCTAGAGGTCCGGCCCTGACCTGTCAACACCCATGAAAGCAGCCGTCTGGGCCAAAGATGCAAGAACGAGTGTAGCCAGGCTCATCGGCTTGTAAAAAAATAGACTGACGGGAAAACTAAAAACCTAAGTACGGGCGAATGGACGCCAAGTTTGGGCCGACTGAAGATGAAACATTACCTGTCCAAGGCCGCCCTGACTTTTTGCACAAGCTCCAGAAGTAGAAAAGGCTTGGCTATAAAATCATCTGCACCAGCCGCCAGGGCCTTTTGTACTTCTCTGCCCGCGGAATAGCCGCTGGCTATTATGACCTTGGCCGAGGGATTGATTTTAAGAATCCCTTCCAGGGTCTTGAGCCCGCCGATGCCGGGCATGCCCAGATCCAAAATAACCAAATCTATGTCAGCCCCCTTCTGCGCATAAAGGCTTAGGGCCTCCTCGCCGCTCAGGGCGAAATGGATTTTATAACCATAGCTGGCCAGTAATTCCCGACCTATATTTAAAATACTCTTTTCGTCGTCCACCAATAGAATGTTCTCAATGCCGCCCGGCGCCTCTCCTTGATAGGGCGGTTTTTCCGGGCCGGCAATGGCCGCATCCCCGGCCAGGGGAAAGAATATCACGAACCTGGTGCCTGCATCAGGTTTGCTGTCCACCGCAATATGACCGCCGTGGCCCTTTACAATGCCGTAAACCATGGAGAGCCCCAGACCGGTGCCTTTTCCCACGCCCTTGGTGGTGAAAAAGGGGTCAAAAATGTTGGCCAAGGTGTCCGGGTCCATTCCTTGCCCGGTGTCAGAGATGGTCAGGCGAACATACGGGCCCGGAATTAACCCCATGTGCTGCTGACAGTAGTCCTCATCCAATGCGGTCATATCCGATTCTATTCTGAGTGTGCCCCCTTCGGGCATGGCGTCGCTGGCATTGGTTCCCAAGTTCAAAATCACCTGCTCCAGTTGGGTGGCGTCGCCCATAATCGGGCTTAAGTCCATGGCCAGGTCAGCCTCGATTTTGATCATCTTGGGCAAGGTTCTCTCCAGGATCTTGATTGCCTGTATTACCTCCTGGTTGAGGTCCACCGGGCTCAGCTTAGGCTCCACCTTGCGGCTGAATGTGAGCAAGCGCTTTACCAGCTCCGCAGCCCGGGCCGCGGCTTTTTCGATCTCAGCTAAGTAGCCCTTTTGGTTTGTTTCGGTGACGTTTTTGGCTGACATCAGCTGGGAATAACCGCTTATGGCCTGGAGAATATTATTGAAATCATGAGCGATGCCCCCGGCCAAGGTGCCCACGGCCTCCATCTTCTGGGCCTGAAGAAGTTGCTCTTCCAGTCGCTTGGTCTCGCTGATGTCACGAATATTTATCATGCGGCCTAGGGGGTTGCCCTGCTCGTCCCTGAAGCCGGCTCCGCTTATGCACACCGGAATGACCTTGCCGGTCTTGGTATAGCGATTGGTTTCGAAATCGAAAAAACTCTCGCCCTGTTGAATCTTTTCCAACATCTTCATGGTTTCGGGCCAGGATTCCGGAGGTACGAAGTCGTTCATTGTGTGGCCCAGCCTCTCGGACAGCGACCAGCCGAAGACCCGGGTGAAAGCGGGGTTTAAGTAGACCACCTTCCCTTCCACGTCATAGACAATCATGGGGTCCGGCGCCGCCTCCAAAATGGCCCGGTTTCTTTCCTCGCTCTCCCGCAGGGCCTGCTGTGCCTTTTTACTTTCGGTTATATCCCTCAAGGTGCCGATATATCCCAGAAAGTTACCCTGTTCATCTTTCCAGACCGTAGCGGTGTCCAGACAGATGATCACGCTTCCGTCTTGACGCCGCAGCCTGAGTTCGTAGTCTTTGATGAATCCCTTTTTATCGAGCTCGGCCAATTCTATATCGCGGTCTGCAGGATCGGCGAACATACCTGAAGCCCCTATTTGAAAATACTCCTTGGAATCGACTCCAAAAAGATCCAAAGCGGCTTGGTTAATTTCCGCGATACTGCCATCCGCGTTGGTGACGTAAATTATGTCCCGCGATTGCTCGAAGATGGTGCGGTAGCGATTCTCGCTGTCCTGCAAGGACTCCTCGGCCTTTTTGCGGTCGGTAATATCCCGCGCCGAGGTGATAACCGCATTGACCTCATCATCAAGGCCCATCTCCGGAAAAAGCAGCCAGTCAACCCATATGTTGGTGGGCAACTCAAACTCGACGCGATATGGTTTTTTGCTCTCAAAGACCCGGTTCATGGCCTCTGTACATAATGAAACTAGATCCGGGGGAAAGCCCAGCTCCTCGTGGGTTTTGCCTACAAACTCCGCCACCGGAATTCCGCTCATCTGTTGGCACACTTCGTTAACATAAAGATGCCGGTGCTGGCGGTCGAAGCGCATGATGCAATCCCGGGATAGCTCGGTGACCCTCCTAAAAAGCTCCTCGCTTTGGCGCAGCTGAGACTGCGATGCCTTTAAGGCCTCTTGCTTGGCCTCAAGACCTGAAACCACCTCATTGACCCTTTTCCTCAATTGACGGTTCCAAACCACCACCAGCGCAATCAAAAAGACAACGCCCCCCAGGGCGGCCCCCAGCCAGCCCCAGGGAAGCTGCTTTTCAAGGCTTTGCCCGACCCATCTGCCTTCGATTTCTCTTATCTCCTCTGCGGAGATAGCCTTCATACCGGCGGCGATTTTGTTCAGCAGCTCAGTATTGCCCTTTTTGACGGCAGCATAAAATTTGGCTGAATACAAAGGTTTTTGGCTTTTTTTGAACTCCTCATCCTTGCCCAATTTGGCCAAATGGAAAAGGGCAACCGGAGTATCGGTTATAAAAACTCGTACTTCCCCCGCCACCGCCCCCTTTATCAGGTCTTCATAGGTGCCGTAGGCGGTGATGGCCAATTTCGGCTTATTTTCCTTGATATAGGTGACCGCATAGTCGCCATCCACCACCCCGATGTGAAAGCCGCTCAGGTCCTCAAGATCTTTCAGCCCAAAGATGTGGCGGTGGAAAAAGATATTGGCCGCGACCTCATAGTAGCTGGGCGAGTAGCCGAACACTTGGGCCCGCTCTTGGCTATAGGCCATGCCGCCAACGGCATCGGCCTTACCGGCCTGAACCGCCTCAAGAGCCCGGGACCACTCCATGAGCCGGTACTCGACCGGGATTCCGGTTTTGCGAGACCACAACCGCCAGATGTCCACAAAGATGCCCCGGGCCTGTCCCTCTGAGGATAGGAATTCAAAGGGAGCGTAGCTTCGGTCGCCCACTATGATGAGGGTTTTCTCCTGGGCAAGGGCCCCAAAGGGGCTCCAAGCCCCCGCCAGTGAAAGGAGCAGGAGGAAACAAAACATTCTGGCTAAAAAGGAGCGGCGGCCGCCGGCATCCTTGGGGGGCAAGCTCCCTGGTGAAGGCCTTTTTTCAGTTGCTTTTACCAAAGAGGTTCCTGCCTGAAGCGAAGTTATTCTCAAGACAGGCTAATATTCAGTTTAGCACTTGCGCCAAACTGATGCTAATCACTTAAAAGGCTGGTTAACCGGCCCAATCCCGACTAGGCCGGAGAGGTTTCGAGATGATTCAATGCGGGCAGAATTAGTTCTCAATTCTTATTTCTGGCGGCCCTTTGCCGTATGGTACGCCTGGAGGGATTCGAACCCCCGACCCGTGGCTTAGAAGGCCACTGCTCTCTCCAACTGAGCTACAGGCGCACGTTTTCCTGGTATTCTATCGCCAAAGGGCTGAATGTAAAGGCCGATTAGGGCCGGCCTTTTGCCCGGCCGCTCTCCAGGCGGCCAAGGCCTGAATCCACACCAAGTCTTAGCCCTGATTTTAGCAGCCCACAGGGCATAGGTTGGGGCGGCTTGACCATCTGGGTTCTGCGGGTTAATTTTGGGCATCTGAATTTGGATGGCCAAGGAGCCCAATCATGAACGCAGAAAACAAAAATGCCGTCCCTGCAGACGGACCCACCATGTGCTCGGTCTGCGCCTGGCGTATAGATTGCCACAAAAAATATACCTACGAACAAGGGTCGGTGATCAAGTGCCCGGACTATACCCGGGACCTGGCCCTGCCCCCCAAGAACGGTGATTCAAAATGAAGGCCCGTCTACGCCAGGCCTTGACCGAAGCCCTGGAAAGCGCCCAGCAAGAGGGCGATCTGCCCCAGGTTACAGCGCCGGCCTTTAGCATCGAGCGCCCCAAACAGGCCTCCCATGGGGACCTGGCCGCCAACTTGGCCATGCAATTGGCCAAACCCTGCCGCCGCAGCCCCCGGGATGTGGCCCAGGCCCTTTTGGCGCACCTGGGTGACGCCGGCGGCCTGGTAGAGAAGGCGGAGATCGCCGGTCCGGGTTTTTTGAATTTTTTTTTCTCGCCCGCAGCCTGGCTGTCGGTGCTGCCCCAAATCCTAAAGCAAGGCCCGGCCTACGGACGGAATGATTGGGGGGCCGGGCGCAGAGTCAATGTGGAGTTCGTCTCCGCCAACCCCACCGGGCCTTTACACGTGGGACACGGCCGGGGGGCCGCCTTTGGCGACGTTCTGGCCAGGCTGCTATCCTTCTGCGGATTTGAGGCGGCCACGGAGTATTACATCAACGACGCCGGCACCCAGATGGAGACCCTGGGCAGATCGGTGTTGGTCCGGGCCCGCCAGATCCGGGGTTCCAAGGAGCCTTTCCCCGAGAAGCATTACCAAGGAGAATATATAAAGGACCTGGCCGCCGAGTTCATGCAAAGCCCGGAGGGAGCGGATCTGGATGGTCTGGACGAAACCGAGGCTGTAGGCAGGGCCGCGGCCTGGGCCGGTTCGCGGATTTTGGATGGGATCAAAGACGACCTGGAGGCCTTTGGCGTCCGCATCCAGACCTGGTTCTCGGAGAGATCCCTGGTCGGCAACCGGGCCGTGGACAAGGCCTTTGCCGAGCTTCAAAAGCGGGGGCATCTTTATGAGCAGGACGGGGCCCTGTGGTTTAGAGCCACCAGCTTTGGCGACGAAAAAGACCGGGTGGTCAAGCGCTCCAATGGAGAGATCACCTATTTTGCCAGCGATATCGCCTACCACCTGGACAAATTCCAGAGGGGATTCAACTGGCTCATCGATGTCTGGGGGGCCGACCACCACAGCTACATACCCCGCATGAAGGCCGCCGCCGCCGCCCTGGACCATTCCCCTGACGACCTGGATCTGGTCCTGGTGCAATTGGTCAATCTGCTGCGCGGGGGCGAGCCGGTGGCCATGTCCACCCGCGGCGGCGAGTTCGTGACCCTCAAAGAGGTGGTGGACGAGGTGGGCAGAGACAGCGCCCGCTTCATCTTCCTCACCCGGCGGGCGGAAGCGCCCCTGGATTTCGACCTGGAGGTGGCCAAACAAAAGAGCCTGGACAATCCCGTGTACTATGTGCAGTATGCCCACACCCGGGTGAGAAGCATCCTGCGCAAGGCTAAGAGCGAGGGCGTGGCCCTCCCCGACCCGGGCGAAACCGATCTGAGCCCGCTCTCTTTGGCAGAGGAGATGGCCATGGTCAGGCGCCTGGATGAATACCCCGAGGTGATCGAGGGCGCGGCCAAGGCCTTGGAGCCACACCGCCTCACATATTTTCTCCAGGAATTGGCCGGCTCCTTTCACTCCTATTACAACGCCCACAGGGTGCTGGTGGACGAACCCTCTCTGGCCGCAGCCAGGCTGATCCTGGTGCAGGCGGTGGGGCAGGTGTTGTCCGGCGGCCTGGGCCTGTTGGGGGTGGAGGCCCCGGAGGTTATGTAGTCATGGCCCCTGACCTCAAAACCCCCAGCCGCACGGCTTGGCCCCGCCGAATGATTTGGGGGCTGTTGACCGCCTTTTTGATCGTGTGGGCCTTTGTGCTGGGCATTCTGGTGGGCCAGGGGGTTTTAGCCAATCCCGAGCATTTGGCGGCGGCCCAAAAATGGCTGGGGCTTTCTTTCCAGGACCAGGAACCGGGCCCGGGCAAGGCCCCGGCCCCGCATACCCAGAGCCCGCCCCAGAAACTGTCTTTTTACCAGGGGGTGCAGACCAAAGAAGGGGCCATTGCCCCCAAACCTGCATCCGAAGCCAAGGCGGCCAAAGCAGCCCAGCCCCAAGCCCCACCCCCAAAGGGAAGCTACATCGTGCAAGTGGCTTCCTTCAAAGAAGAAGGCCAGGCCCTGAGCCTGATCCGGAGCCTGAAAGCGGCCGGGTTTCCCTGTTACATCATGCAGGCCCAGGTCCAGGGTGTGGGACTACGTTTCCGGGTCCGGGTGGGGCCCTTTGCCAAGCTGGAGGAAGCCACCGGCGCCGCCGGCCGCATCCGCCTTAAACACAAGCTGGCGGCCTATGTGACCCGTCAAGAGTGAGGCAGCCGTGATCCGTAAGGCCAGACAAGATGATGTGCGCTTTATACATGGCCTGTTGGCCGAGTATGGCAAGCAAGGCCTGCTTTTGGCCCGGTCCTTGAGCAGCATCTACGAATGCCTGCGCGATTTTCAGGTGGCAGAGGATGAAGATGGCAACAGGACCGGCTGCTGCGCCTTGCATATCTCCTGGGAGAACCTGGCGGAGGTGCGCAGCCTGGCGGTGTCGCCGGAACGGCAGGGCGAGGGCTGGGGCCAACGCTTGGTGGAAAGCTGCCTTTCCGAGGCCTTGACCCTGGGCTTCCCCAAGGTGTTTGTTTTGACCTACCGGCCCGAATTCTTCACTCGCTGGGGCTTCAAGGAAGTGGAAAAGCACACCTTTCCCAACAAGATCTGGGCTGATTGCATACACTGCGTCAGTTTCCCGGACTGTGACGAAATAGCCATGCTTATGGAGCTTTGATCATGGATTTAAGCCATACCGCTGACATAGCCGAGCATCACCTTAAAAAAACCGGGGTCAGTAAGTGGGAGGTTCTGGTCTTGCACTCGGACACCCTCACCCTGGCGGTGCAGGGGACCGAGGTTGACAAATTCCAGCAGGCCAGCAGCCTGGGGCTGGCCATCCGGGTCTTTGAAAAGGACCGCACCGGTTTTTCCTATTTGATGGGCGGCGATGACCAGGCCATGGCCCAGGCGGTGGAGCAGGCCCTGGCATCGGCCCGCACCAGTGACCTTAAACAGGCTGCCGGACCGGCCCCTCCTGCAGACGGTCTGGCCCAGACCACGGTCTTTGACCCCAAGGTGCAAACCGAGCCGGTGGAGTCCAAAAAGGCCCGCGCCTTGTCCCTGGCCCGGGCCGCCTTCAAGGCCGACCCCCGGGTGGTGCATGTACACCCGGCTGAGATCGGCGAGGCCGTGGTCCGTTTGCATCTGCGCAATTCCCTGGGTGTGGACCTCACCCACCAGGCCACCCAGGTGTCAGCCGGGGCCGTGGCCATGGCCGCTGAAAACGGAAGCCAGGAGATGGCCTGGGAGGGCGACACCAAAAGGTTTTTGGCCGAACTGGAACCCGAGACCCTGGGCCGGGAGGCGGGCAAGCGGGCGGCAGCCTTTCTGGGGGCAGAGCCGATGCCGGACGGCCGTTATGACGTGGTCCTGGAAAACCAGGTGGCGGTTCAGTTTCTGGAGCTGCTGGCGGCCTCGCTTCTGGGAGACAATGTGGTCAAAAACCGCTCTCTGCTGGCTGAGAAACTGGGTCAGCAGACACTCAGCCCCCAAGTGACCATATTGGATGACGGCCTCTACCCCCGGGGCCTGGGAACCGCCCCCTTTGACGACGAGGGCACGCCCCAGACCAAAACCGTCCTGGTGGACAAGGGTGTTGTGCGCGGCTTTATCTATGACCGCCTCTGGGGGGAGATGGCCGGGGCCAAGAGCACCGGCAACGCCGTACGCCCTTCCCTCAAGGCGCCTCCGGGAGTGGGATTCACCAACCTCTATCTGGTTCCGGGCCAGAGCACGGCCCAGGACCTGATCAGCGGCCTGGACCGGGGATTTTTCATCACCGACATCATGGGGGGCCACACCGCCGACCCCTTCAGCGGGGAGTTTTCCTTTGGGGCTGCCGGCCATCTGGTTGAGGGCGGCCGCTTGGTGCGTCCGGTGAAATCCATGGCTGTGGCCGGACAGGTGGTGGAGGTTTTCAAGGCAGTTGCAGGCCTGGCCGGCGACCTGCGCTTCTTGGGAAGAACCGGCAGTCCCTCGCTGTTGGTGACTGGACTTTCCCTGAGCGGGCCCTAAACACTAACTATCTAAAAAAAATAGAAATATTCCGGGTTGACTGCCGGCGGGATTTCATGTTATCAAGTTCCAGGTCGCGGTGGCTTTTCTAATCTCGTTGTGTATCCGACAGAATGTGGACGGCTGTGGCTAAGAAGTACACCATTCTAATCATCCCCCAAGACACCAGAAATGTCAGACGTTTCACCACTCCCAGGTGGGTTTTACCCTTCTTGTTGGTCCTATTTATGGTATCCGTGGGCATGGCTGGTTTTTGGTTTCAAAAGTTCCAGTCATTAAGCCTTCAGCTGCCGGACCGGCTGACCCTTGAACAACGCCAAAAATTCCAGGACACCCAACTCCAGGCCCTGGCCGCCAGGCTGGCCAGTTATAAGCAACAGATGGCCCAACTTCAGTCTTTTAATCACCGCCTGCGCGTGTTGGCCAACCTGGAAAAGCCGGGTGAGAAATCGGCCTTCTTCGGTGTGGGAGGGGCTGAGAACTCACAATGGGGGCCCGGCGTAAGGCTGTCGCAATCCGCCCGCGACCGCCAGATACAGTCCATGCAAAGGGATCTGGACCGCCTCAAGGTGGCCAGCGAGACCGAGCTGGAGGTGCAAAGGGAACTGGCCAAGTTCCTCAAGGAGCGCCGCTCCATACTGGCCTCCACCCCCTCTATCTGGCCGGTGCGCGGCTGGGTCACCAGCGGTTTCGGCAACCGCCTTTCCCCCTTCACCGGCAAACGCCAGTTCCACGCCGGCCTGGACATATCCAACCGTAGAGGCACTCCCATTAAGGCCCCCGCCGAAGGGGTGGTCACCTTTGCCGGACGCGAAGGCGGTTTCGGACGCATGCTGGTGCTCAATCACGGGCACGGCATCGTCACCCGCTACGGCCACCTGAACAAGTTCCATGTTAAAGTGGGCCAAAAGGTTACAAGGGGCCAGGTTGTAGCCAACTTGGGTAATTCCGGACGCTCCACCGGACCCCATCTGCACTATGAAGTGCTGCTCTCGGGCGTCCCCACCAATCCGCGCTACTATATTCTGGACTAGCCCAGCGCTCCGCCGCGATACCAGGTTGAATTCTCCCTCAAGGATGGTTATTTTACAGGCACTTGCCGCCAAGGTGTTGCCGGGCGGCATCTATACCATTTTGTATCCCCGCCTCAGCCAAGGGGTGCGGCAGGATTTTTTGCGGTACAATTGGGGCGAAATCAAAAGGCTATGCTGAACAATCTGCTAAAAAAAGTATTCGGCTCTCAAAACGAACGGGAACTGAACCGGCTTTGGCCCCTGGTGGACGAGATAAACGCCTTGGAGCCGGAGATGGCCGCCCGTTCCGACGCCGAGCTGGCCGCCTTGACGCCAGCCTTTAAGGAACGCTTGGAGGCGGGAGAATCCCTTGACGATATTCTGGCTCCGGCCTTTGCCGCGGTGCGCGAGGCCGCCCGCCGCACCATAGGTCAGCGCCACTTCGACGTCCAGCTCATCGGCGGCATCGTGCTCCACGAAGGCAAAATCGCCGAGATGAAGACCGGCGAGGGCAAAACCCTGGCCGCCACCCTGCCCGTATATCTGAACGCCCTCAGCGGCCGGGGCGTACACGTGGTCACGGTCAACGACTACCTGGCCCAGCGCGACGCCGAGTGGATGGGGGCGATCTACAAGTTTCTGGGCCTGAGCGTGGGCTGCATCGTGCACGGTCTGGACGACCAGGAGCGCAAACAGGTCTACAACGCCGATGTGACCTACGGCACCAACAACGAGTTCGGTTTTGACTATCTGCGCGACAACATGAAGTTCGAGTTGGGCGATCTGGTGCAGCGCGATTTCAACTTCGCCATTGTGGATGAGGTGGACTCCATCCTCATTGACGAGGCCCGCACCCCGCTCATCATCAGCGGCCCGGCGGAGAAGTCCACCAATCTCTACCAACAGGTGGACAAACTGATCCCCCGCCTCAGTAAAAACAAGCATTACTCCATTGACGAAAAAAGCCGCACCGCCAACCTGAGTGACCAGGGAGTGGCCCAGTGCGAGAACATGCTGCGGGTGGAAAACCTCTATGACCCCCGCTACATTGAGCTGTTGCATCATATCCAGCAGGCGCTCAAGGCCCACACCTTGTTCAAGCGCGACGTCGACTATATCGTCAAAAACGGTGAAGTGATCATTGTGGACGAGTTCACCGGCCGCTTGATGCCCGGGCGCCGCTATTCCGAGGGCCTGCACCAGGCCCTGGAGGCCAAGGAAAAGCTGCACGTAAAAAGCGAGAACCAGACCCTGGCCACCATCACCTTCCAAAACTACTTCCGCATGTACGACAAGCTGGCCGGAATGACCGGCACCGCCGACACCGAGGCCGAGGAGTTCCACAAGATATATAAGCTGGAGGTGGTGGTGATCCCCACCCACCGCCCCATGGTCCGCTTTGACAATCCCGACTCCATCTACCGTACGGCCAAGGAAAAGTTTGCCGCCGCGGTCATGGAGATCAAAAACCTGCATCAAATGGGCCAGCCGGTGCTGGTGGG